>NZ_JAPFQV010000041.1:0-58816 GCF_033804685.1 Micromonospora sp. RTP1Z1 | reverse complement strand
CTACCGCATCAGCGTCGACAACCTCGCCGACTGGATCGCCACCCGCGGCTACACCACCTCCTGACCCACCCCACAGCACCAACCACGACAGGGCCGACCCCCAACCGGGGGCCGGCCCTGTCGTCGTCGCCACCGTGCGCATGTCGGGCCCGCAAACCGCAGCCGATCAGGAAGCGGGCGGCCGGCGGGGACACCCGCACCGTCAGACCGGGTCGGTCAGGCGGGCGCGTCGCCCTCGGCGAGCACGGCCAGGAGTTGGTCACCGTACTTCGCCAGCTTGTTCTCGCCGACGCCGTTGATCCGGGACAGCTCGGCCAGCGAGGCCGGCGCGTCGGTGGCGATCTGCCGCAGGGTGGCGTCGTGGAAGATCACGTACGCGGGCACGCCCTGCTCCTTCGCGGTGGCCGCCCGCCACGCGCGCAGCCGCTCGAAGACCGTCGTGGCGACCGGGTCAAGCTCGGCGACCACGGTGGCGGCACCGCGCGGTTTCGCCGACCGGCTGGATGCCGGCTTCTCCGGCTCGCGGCGCATGGTCACGGTGCGCCGGCGGCCCAGCACCTCGGCGCTCGCCTCGGTCAGCGTCAGCGTGCCGTAGTCGCCCTCGACGGCGAGCAGGCCCTCGGCGAGCAACTGCCGGACCACGCCTCGCCACTCGGCCTCGCGCAGTTCGGTGCCGATGCCGAAGACGGTCAGCGAGTCGTGGCCGTGCTGGGTGATCTTGTCGGTCTGCTTGCCGAGCAGGATGTCGACGCAGTGGCCGGCGCCGAACCGCTGGTTGCGTTCCCGGTCGAGCCGGACGACGGTGGAGAGCAGCTTCTGCGCGGCGACCGTGCCGTCCCACGACTCGGGCGGGTTGAGGCAGGTGTCGCAGTTGCCGCAGGCTGCCGTCGCCGGCTCGCCGAAGTACTCCAGGAGCTGGACCCGGCGACACCGGACCGTCTCGCAGAGCGCGAGCATCGCGCCCAGGTGAGCGGCGAGGTTGCGGCGGTGCGCGAGGTCGCCCTCCGACGTCTCGATCATTTTCCGCTGCTGGACGACGTCCTGGAGCCCGTACGCCAGCCAGGCCGTGGACGGCAGGCCGTCCCGGCCGGCGCGGCCGGTCTCCTGGTAGTAGCCCTCGACGGACTTCGGCAGGTCGAGGTGGGCGACGAAGCGGACGTCCGGCTTGTCGATGCCCATCCCGAAGGCGATCGTGGCCACCATGACCAGGCCGTCCTCGCGTAGGAAGCGCTGCTGGTTGGCGGCGCGGGTCGCCGCGTCCAGGCCGGCGTGGTACGGCAGCGCGGGGATGCCGTTCTGCACCAGGAACTCGGCCGTCTTGTCCACCGAAGCGCGGGAGAGGCAGTAGACGATGCCCGCGTCGCCCGGGTGCTCGTCGCGGAGCAGGCTCAGCAACTGCTTGCGCGGCTCCCGCTTCGGGACGATCCGATACTGGATGTTGGGGCGGTCGAAGCTGGCCACGAAGTGCCGGGCGTCGGTGAGATTCAGCCGGGTCGCGATCTCGGCGCGGGTGGCGTTGGTCGCGGTGGCGGTCAGCGCTATCCGCGGCACCCCCGGCCACCGTTCGTGCAGCATCGAGAGGTTGAGGTAGTCCGGGCGGAAGTCGTGCCCCCACTGCGACACGCAGTGTGCCTCGTCGATCGCGAAGAGCGCGATGGCGCCGCGTTCCAGCAAGTGGAGGGTGGATCGGACGGCCAGTCCCTCGGGGGCCAGGTAGAGCAGGTCCAGCTCGCCGGCGACGAACGCCGCCTCCACCCGCCGCCGCTCGGCCGGGGCCTGCGTCGAGTTGAGGAAGCCGGCCCGGACGCCGACCGCGGTGAGCGCGTCGACCTGGTCCTGCATGAGGGCGATCAGCGGCGAGACGACGACCGCGACACCGTCCCGGACCAGCGCGGGGATCTGGTAGCAGAGCGACTTGCCGCCACCGGTCGGCATCAGCACCAGCGCATCGCCGCCGGCCACCACGTGGTCGACGACCTCCTGCTGGCAGCCGCGGAAGGCGTCGTAGCCGAACACCCGCCGGAGCACCCGCAGCGCGTCCTCGGTCCGCAGACCCGTGGGGGAGACCATCCGCGCAGTCTACGAGCGTCCCCCGACACGCCGGCCGACGCCGGGCCGCGCGCGGGTCGGGGCAGCGACGCGCGGGCGGGCCGCGGCCAGTCGCCCGTTTTCGGGCCGGAACCGGACAAGCAGGTGTTCCGGTCGTCACCCCATGGAATCCCGGGCGGGGTCTCAGCCGTTAGAGTCGCTGATTGACCACGCGCGGCCGACCGGGCCGCGGCGCCACGGCTTGGGGGTAGTGGGTGAGCGAGGCGCGGACGACGGGGGACCTGGTGCCGGCGGACATGGCGTCGGCGGTCGGGCAGCCGGCGCCGACCGAGGCGGAGACCAGCCTGGTGGTGGTGACCGGCCTCTCCGGCGGCGGGCGGAGCACCGTGGCCCGGGCGCTGGAGAACGTTCGTTACTACGTGGTCGACAACCTGCCCCAGGCGTTGATGCTGGACATGGCGGAGTTGGCGTTCAAGGCCGGCGGCGCCGCCCGGCGTACCGCGATGGTGCTGGACGTCCGCTCGCGCGCCTTCTCCACCGACCTGGCCGGGGCGATCCGGGAACTCAAGGACCGCGGCTTCTCGCCGCGGGTGGTCTTCGTCGACGCCGACGACGAGGTGTTGATCCGCCGGTTCGAGAGCGTCCGGCGCTCGCACCCGTTGCAGGGTGAGGGGCGGCTGGCCGACGGCATCGCCGTCGAGCGCGCCCTGCTTGAGGAGGCCCGCGACCAGGCCGACGTGATCATCGACACCAGCCACCTCAATGTCAACCAGCTCCGGCGGCGGGTGGAGGAGCTCTTCGGCGGTGAGGACGCCCGCCGGCTGCGGATCACCGTGCTCTCCTTCGGATTCAAGTACGGGCTGCCGCCCGACGCCGACTTCGTGATGGACGCCAGGTTCCTGCCCAACCCGTACTGGGTGCCGGAGTTGCGGGAGCACACCGGGCGGGAGGAGGCGGTCAGCTCGTACGTGCTGGGCCAGGAGGGGGCGGACGCCTTCGTGGCCGGGTACTCCGACCTGGTCAACGCCACCACCGCCGGGTTCGAACGCGAGGGCAAGCGCTACCTGACCGTCGCCGTGGGCTGCACCGGCGGCAAGCACCGCAGCGTCGCCATCGCCGAGGAGCTGGCCGACCGGCTGCGCCAGTCCGGCATCGCCGCCAACGCCCAGCACCGGGATCTGGGGCGGGAATGACCCCACTGAAGGTGGTCGCCTTCGGCGGCGGGCATGGCTTGTCGGCTTCCCTGCGGGCGCTGCGGCACTGCGTACCGGAGCTGGACCTGGACATCACCGCGGTGGTCACGGTCGGCGACGACGGCGGCTCCAGCGGCCGGCTGCGCGCCGAGCGCGGTGGACTGCCCCCGGGCGACCTGCGGCAGGCCCTGGTCGCGCTGGCCGGTGACCACCCGGCCACCCGGCGCAGCGCCGGTCTCTTCCAGCACCGCTTCGCCGCCACGGACGCCGGCCGGGCGTTCGGCGCGGACCCCGCCCCGACCACCGCGGCGCACGGCGGGGGAGTGGCCGGCGCGGCGGCGGACCCGCTGGCCGGGCACGCGGTCGGCAACCTGATCCTCTGCGGCCTGACGGAGCTGCTCGGCGACCCGGTCGCCGCGCTCGACCACGCCGGCGCCATGCTCGGCGCGGTCGGCCGGGTGCTGCCGATGTCCCGCCAACCGGTCGGCATCGAGGCCCGGGTGCGCGGCGCCGACCACCCCGACGAGGTACGCACGGTGCGCGGCCAGCACCAGGTGGCGGTCACCAGCGGCCGGGTCGAGTCGCTCCGGCTCACCCCGGCCGCGCCGGCCGCCTGCGCGGAGGCCGTGGCCGCGGTGTCCGAGGCCGACTGGCTGATCTTCGGGCCTGGCAGCTGGTACACCAGCGTGCTGCCGCACCTGCTGGTGCCGGGGCTGGCCCACGCGATCGTGTCGAGCCCGGCCCGGCGGCTGGTCACCCTCAACCTGGTGGCCGAGAAGGAGACCCTCGGGCTCTCCCTGGCCGACCATCTGGCCACCCTGCACCGCTATCTGTCCGAGTTGAAGGTGGACGTGGTGCTGGCCGACTCCAAGGCGGTGGGTGATCCCGAACAGGTCGAACGTGCGGCAGAATCGTTGGGTGCCCGGCTGCTCCTCGCTCCCGTCGCCGTCACCGGCGGCCCGCCCCGTCATGATCCGGCCGCCCTGGGCGCCGCGCTGGTGCCTGTCCTGGGCGCCGATCGTTAAGCACGTACGTAATCACCGGCGACACGCCGGTACCGGTCCGTGAGGGGGCGCACTGTGGCGATGACGGCTGGGGTCAAGGACGAGCTGAGTCGGGTCGACGTGCCCAAGCCCTGCTGCCGGCGGGCGGAGATGGCCGCCCTGCTGCGCTTCGCGGGCGGGCTGCACATCGTGTCCGGTCGCGTGGTGGTGGAGGCCGAGCTGGACACCGGCGCGGTGGCCCGGCGGCTGCGTCGGGAGATCGCCGAGGTCTACGGCTACCCGAGCGAGATCCACGTGCTCGCCTCCGGCGGGCTGCGCAAGGGCAGCCATTTCATCGTCCGGGTGGTGAAGGACGGCGAGGCCCTGGCCCGGCAGACCGGTCTGCTCGACGTGCGCGGCCGTCCGGTGCGTGGCCTGCCGCCGCACGTCGTCGCCGCGAACGTCTGCTGCGCGGTCTCCGCGTGGCGCGGCGCGTTCATGGCGCACGGCTCGCTGACCGAGCCGGGCCGCTCCAGCGCCCTTGAGATCACCTGCCCCGGCCCGGAGTCGGCGCTGGCCCTCGTCGGGGCCGCCCGCCGGATCGGCATCGTGGCCAAGAACCGCGAGGTGCGCCAGGTGGACCGGGTGGTGGTCAAGGACGGCGACGCGATCGCCGCGCTGCTCACCCGGATCGGGGCGCACTCCAGCGTGCTGGCCTGGGAGGAGCGGCGGGTCCGCCGGGAGGTCCGGGCGACCGCGAACCGGCTGGCCAACTTCGACGACGCCAACCTGCGTCGGTCCGCCCGCGCCGCGGTTGCCGCGGCCGCCCGGGTGACCCGCGCGCTGGAGATCCTCGCCGAGGACGCACCCAACCACCTGACCTCGGCCGGTCGGCTGCGGCTGGAGCATCGGCAGGCCTCGCTGGAGGAGTTGGGCGCGCTGGCGGAACCGCCGCTGACCAAGGACGCCATCGCCGGGCGGATCCGCCGGCTGCTGGCGCTGGCCGACAAGCGGGCCCGCGACCTGGGCATCCCGGATACGGAAGCGGCCATCACGCCCGACATGCTCGTGGTCTGATAGGACGGTGAGGCGTCAGCATGCGAGCGGGATCACCACCCGGCGCAGCGCGACACCGCACGCTCGGATAAGGTCGCTGCGTACGGCAAGGGAGCCGGCACAGGCATCCCTCGCCGCGTACACCGCCTCGGGCGGTCAGGTCCTTCAGGACCGCGGCGGGGTGGCCGAGATGAACCGTCAACGGCCGGCTCCACCGGTCGGCGAACACACCTCCGCCGGCCCGGGTCTGACGCCGGCGGACCAGAACGCGAGGAGATGGGACCTGTGACCATCCGGGTTGGCATCAACGGCTTCGGCCGGATCGGCCGTAACTTCTTCCGGGCAGTGCTGGCGTCCGGCGCTGACATCGAGGTCGTGGCGGTCAACGACCTGACCGACAACGCGACGCTCGCCCACCTTGTCAAGTACGACAGCATCCTGGGTCGCCTTCCGCACGAGGTGAAGGCCACCGCGGACGAGATCACCGTGGGCGGCAAGACCATCAAGGTGTACGAGGAGAAGGACCCGGGGAAGCTCCCGTGGGGCGACCTCGGCGTGGACGTGGTCATCGAGTCCACCGGTTTCTTCACCGACGCCACCAAGGCGAAGGCGCACGTCGACGGCGGGGCCAAGAAGGTCATCATCTCCGCTCCGGCGAAGAACGAGGACTTCACGGTCGTCATGGGCGTCAACCACGACCAGTACGACCCGGCCAAGCACACCATCATCTCGAACGCCTCCTGCACCACCAACTGCCTCGCCCCGATGGCGAAGGTCCTGCAGGACACGTTCGGCATCCAGCAGGGTCTGATGACCACCATCCACGCGTACACGCAGGACCAGAACCTGCAGGACGCGCCGCACAAGGACCTGCGTCGCGCTCGGGCCGCCGCGCTGAACATCGTCCCGACCTCGACCGGCGCCGCCAAGGCGATCGGCCTGGTGCTGCCGGAACTGAAGGGCAAGCTGGACGGCTACGCGCTGCGGGTGCCGATCCCGACCGGCTCGACCACCGACCTCACCGTGAACGTCAACCGGGAGACCACGGTGGACGAGGTCAACGCCGCGATGAAGGCCGCCGCCGAGGGCCCGCTCAAGGGCATCCTGGTCTACAACGAGGATCCGATCGTCTCCTCGGACATCGTCACCGACCCGGCGTCCTGCATCTTCGACGCCCCGCTGACCAAGGTCGTGGGCAACCAGGTCAAGGTCGTCGGCTGGTACGACAACGAGTGGGGCTACTCCAACCGCCTGGTCGACCTGGTCAAGCTGGTGGGTTCCTCGCTGTGAGCATCCGCAACCTCGACGACCTGCTCGCCGACGGGGTGTCGGGTCGACGCGTGCTGGTACGCGCCGACCTGAACGTCCCGCTCGGCAAGCAGACCGGTCAGATCGCCGACGACGGCCGCATCCGGGCCGTCCTGCCGACGCTGAGCGCGCTCGTGCAGGCAGGCGCCAAGGTGGTCGTCTGCTCCCACCTGGGCCGCCCGAAGGGCGCGCCGGACCCGCAGTTCAGCCTCCGCCCGGTCGCCGGACGGCTCGGCGAGCTGCTCGGCGCGCCGGTGCATTTCGCCGAGGACACCGTCGGCGAGTCCGCCCGGTCCACCGTGGAGGGCCTGGCCGACGGCCAGGTCGCGCTGCTGGAGAACCTGCGGTTCAACAAGGGTGAGACCAGCAAGGACGACGCCGAGCGGGGCGCCTTCGCCGACCAGCTCGCCGCCCTCGGCGACGCGTACGTCGACGACGCCTTCGGCGCCGTGCACCGCAAGCACGCCAGCGTCTTCGACGTGCCGGCCCGGCTGCCGCATGTGGCCGGCCGGCTGGTGCTGCGCGAGGTCGAGGTCCTCTCCAAGCTGACCGGCGAGCCGGAGCGCCCGTACGTGGTGGTCCTCGGTGGTTCCAAGGTCTCCGACAAGCTCGCGGTGATCGAGGCGCTGCTGCCGAAGGTCGACCGGCTGCTCATCGGCGGCGGGATGTGCTTCACCTTCCTCAAGGCCCAGGGCCACGAGGTGGGCAGCTCGCTGCTGGAGGAGGAGATGGTGGAGACCTGCGGCAACCTGCTGGAGCGGTCCGAGGGCAAGATCATGCTCCCGGTCGACGTGGTGGCCGCGACCGCCTTCTCCCCCGACGCCGACCACGACGTCTTCCGTGCCGACGGCATCCCGAGCCACCGGGTCGGGCTGGACATCGGCCCGGAGACGGTCGCCGGCTTCGCCGCCGCCATCAAGGACGCCGCGTGCGGCGAGCCGGGCGGCGCGCGGACGATCTTCTGGAACGGGCCGATGGGTGTGTTCGAGATGCCGGCGTTCGCCAACGGCACCCGCGGGGTGGCCGAGGCGATCGCCAAGGCCGACGCCTTCACCGTGGTCGGTGGCGGTGACTCCGCCGCCGCGGTCCGCGCGCTGGGCCTGGACGAGTCGTCCTTCAGCCACATCTCCACGGGCGGCGGCGCCTCCCTGGAATACCTCGAGGGCAAGACCCTCCCCGGCATCGCGGCGCTGGAGGACTGATGGCGGTCGTCACCCGCCGGCCGCTGATGGCCGGCAACTGGAAGATGAACTTGAACCACCTCGAGGCCAACCTGCTGATGCAGAAGCTGGCCGCGAGCCTGAACGAGAAGCAGCTCACGGAGGTGGAGACGGTGGTTCTGCCGCCCTTCACCGATCTGCGGACCGTGCAGACCGCGGTGGACGGGGACAAGCTGCTGATCGGCTACGGCGGGCAGGACCTGTCGCCGTACCAGTCCGGGGCGTACACCGGGGACATCTCCGGGCCGATGCTGGCCAAGCTGGGCTGCACCTACGTGGTGGTCGGGCACTCCGAGCGGCGTGCCTACCACTACGAGGACGACGCGATCGTCAACGCCAAGGTGGCGGCGGCGCTGGCCAACGGGCTCACCCCGATCCTCTGCATCGGCGAGGGCCTGGAGATCCGGGAGCAGCTCAAGCACGTGCCGCACTGCTGCGACCAGCTGGACGCCGCGCTGAAGGGGTTGACCGCGGAGCAGGTCACCAAGGTCGTCGTCGCGTACGAGCCGGTCTGGGCGATCGGCACGGGCAAGACGGCCACGCCGGAGGACGCCCAGGAGGTGTGCGGCGAGGTCCGCAAGCGCCTGGTGCAGACTTTCGACGGCAGCACCGCGCAGCAGGTCCGTATCCTCTACGGCGGGTCGGTCAAGGCGTCGAACGTCGCCGCGATCATGGCCCAGCCGGACGTGGACGGGGCCCTGGTGGGCGGGGCGAGCCTGGACGCCGAGGAATTCGCGCAGATCTGCCGGTTCCCGGAGCACGTCGCCCGCTGACGGCTCGCTATTCTTGACTCCGCCCGTCCGCCGGCCGGTGCCGCGTGCCCGACCTGCCCGGGCAGATGATCGCTACGAGAGGACTGACCCCAGCCATGCCGATCGCGTTCGCGTACACGTTGATCGTGTTGTTGATCATCACGAGCATCCTGCTGACCCTGCTGATCCTGCTGCACCGAGGTAAGGGCGGCGGGTTGTCGAGCATGTTCGGCGGCGGCGTCAGCTCCAGCCTGGCCGGCTCCTCCGTGGCCGAGAAGAACCTCGACCGTTACACCGTTCTGGTGGGGATCGTCTGGTTCGCGTGCATCGTCGGGATCGGCCTCTGGCTGCGACTGCAGATGAGCAGCGGGTCCTGAGCGAGCCCATCTGGTCGTACAATCTGCGCGCGGTCCGTCACGGCGGGCCGCGCGCGGTTCTTTGTCCGCCGCACCGCGTCGCCGCCGCCCATACGAGCGGCGGTCCCCCGACGACGACAGGAGCGAGCAGCCGTGCCGAGTGGCAACGTCATCCGTGGCGCAAGGCTCGGGTTCACCCCCGGGCGACCGACTGAGCGGTCCGTACCGGCCCCGCGCCGGGCGGTCGCCTACTGGTGCCGCAACGACCACCAGGTCGAGATCCTGATCGCCGCGGAGGCGGAGGCGCCGCCGGTCTGGGACTGCCCGCGCTGCGGCCAGCCGGCCGGCCCGGACGCGCAGAACCCGCCGGGTCGGGCCCGGGCCGAGCGCTACAAGTCGCACCTGGCGTACGTGAAGGAGCGGCGCACCCCCGAGCAGGGCGAGGCGATCCTCGCCGAGGCCCTGGCCGCGCTGCGCCGGCGTCGCGGCCGGGCCTGACAGCCGGAAGCCCCGGTCCCAGCGGGACCGGGGCTCACCGTTCGTCGTTCAGCGCAGGCTGCGCAGCCGGGGCGGCACCTCGGCCGCCGCGGCCCGGTCCAGCAACCAGAGGGTACGACCGACGCCGTGCACGCCGGCCGCGGGCAGCTGCATCGGCCCCGCCCCGGCCAGTGCCATGCTCACCGCCCGGGACTTGTCGGCCCCGCTGGCCACCAGCCAGACCTCCTCGGCGGTGTTGATCGCCGGCAGGGTGAGCGTGGTCCGCACCGGCGGCGGCTTGGGGCTGCCCCGGACGGCGCTGACCGGCCGGTTGTCGTGGTGCACCGGGTGCTCCGGGAAGACCGAGGCCACGTGCCCGTCCTCCCCGACGCCGAGCATCAGCACGTCGAAGTGGGGGAGCGCGGCGTGCCCCGGCCGGGCCGCCCGGGCCAGCTCCTCGGCGTACCGGGCGGCGGCCGCCTCCGGGTCGTTGCCCGCCGGCCCGTCGGAGGCCGGCATCGGGTGGATTCGAGCTGGGTCCAGCGGCACCACGTCCAGCAGCGCGGCCCGGGCCTGGGTCTCGTTGCGCTCCGGGTCGCCGGCCGGCAGGAACCGCTCGTCGCCCCACCAGACGTCGACCCGGGACCAGTCGACGGCGTCCCGGGCCGGCAGCGCCGCCACTGCCCGGTACACCGCCGCGGCGATCCGCCCGCCGGTCAGCACCACCGACGCCTGGCCCCGGTCCGCCTGCGCGTCCAGCAGCTTCACCACCAACCGGGCCGCCACCGCCTGCGCCAGCAGGTCGGCGTCGGCGTGTACGGCGACACTCGCCTCACTCATTCGTCGTGCCTCGCGTTCTGACCGCGTCCGCGGTCACCTGTGCTCTGCGACCGCCGAGCGGTCCCCGTCTGCGACCGCCGCGCGGGCGTCCATGCCGGCCGGCCGCCACCGTCGCGGCCCGCCCGCTCAATGGTTGGCGGTCGTGCCGGCGTGCGCGGTGACCCCGGCCTCGGCCCGCTGGGCGGTCGCCGGATCCGTCCACACGTGCACCCGGTTGCCGGGACGCTGGTCCAGGCCGGTGAGGCCGGCCGTCGCGCCGAGCGCCTCGGCGTACACCTGGTCGGCGTCGAGCCGGCGCAGCTCCTCGGCCAGCTCGTCGCCGAGCGGCCGGCGGACCAGCGGAAGGGTCCGGTCCACCTGCCCGGTACGCCGGAAGGTGGCGACGCTGTCCTCCCGGGTGAGCGTCAGCTCGTCGCCGTTGGCGCAGCGCAGCTGCACCTCCCGCATCCGGGGATACTCGTCGGTGTGCTCCCACACCGGGTCGATGCCGAGCCGGGCGGCCAGCCAGCCGCGCATCAGCGCCGCCGTCGGGTCCGTGCGCGGCGCGACGACCGTCGCCGCGTTGACCTGGGCCTGGGTGGTGTCGAACGCCCCGGCGACCAGCGTGCGCCACGGGGTGATCCGGGTCCATGCCAGGTCGGTGTCGCCGGGGACGTAGTCCCGGGCCCGCTGCCGGATCGCCTCGATCGGGTCACTGGCCTGTGCGGCGTCGGTGATCCGCCGGTCCGCGACCACGCCCAGGAAATCGGTGGCGATCTCGACCGGCGGGTCGGCGTGCCACCAGGTGACCACCGGCACGTCAGGCACCAGGAGCGGCATCACCACCGACTCGGCGTGCAGGGCGAGCCGGCCGTACATCCGGGTCACCACCGCCTCGCACGGGCCGAGCCGGCCGCCGACGACGATCTCCGCGTCCAGCCGGTTGCGTTCCCGGTCGACGTCCGAGCGGACCACCACCACGATCCGGCACGGGTGGGCGGCGGCGGCGATCGTCGCCGCCGCCTCCGCCTCGCGGACCCGCTTCTCGTCCACCACCACGACCAGAGTGAGCGCCATGCCGCTGGCCACCCCGCCGGCGCTGCGCCGCTCCGCGGCGAGCGCCTTGACCACCTCGTTGCCGGTGGTGTCCCACAGCCCGATCAATGGAGCCTCCTGGTTCCGTCGCTGTGCTCGCTCACGCCCGCCGCCATGACCGGCCCTCGCGGGCCAGCATCTCGTCGGCCGCCCGCGGTCCCCACTCGCCGGCCCGGTACGGCTCCGGCTTCGTACTCGCCCAGGCGTGCTCCAGCGGGTCCACCACCTGCCAGCTCTGCTCGACCTCGGCGGCGTCCGGGAAGAGCGTCCGGTCGCCGATCAGGACGTCCAGCACCAGCCGCTCGTACGCCTCGGGGCTGGACTCGGTGAACGCCTCGCCGTACTGGAAGTCCATCGCGATGTCGCGGACCTCCATGGTGGTGCCGGGCACCTTGGAGCCGAACTTCAACACCACGCCCTCGTCCGGCTGGACCCGGATGACGAGCTGGTTGTTGCCGAGCGACTCCATGTCCGCCGCGTTGAACGGCAGGTGCGGCGCCTTCTTGAACATGATGGCCACCTCGGTGACCCGCCGGGGCAGCCGCTTGCCGGCCCGGATGTAGAAGGGCACCTCCGCCCAGCGGCGGTTCTGGATGCCGAGCCGGACGGCCACGTAGGTCTCCGTGGTGGAGTCCGGCGGGACACCCTCCTCCTCGAGGTAGCCCACCGCGCGCTCGCCGCCGACCCAGCCGGGCAGGTACTGCCCGCGGACGGTGTCCCGGGCGACGTCCTTCGGCACGGTGATCGCCTTGAGCACCTTGAGCTTCTCGGTCCGGATCTCGTCGGCGTCGAAGCTGGTCGGTTCCTCCATCGCCACCAGCGCGAGGAGCTGGAGCAGGTGGTTCTGGAGCACGTCGCGGGCGGTGCCGACGGTGTCGTAGAAGCCGGCGCGGGTGCCGATGCCGACGTCCTCGGCCATGGTGATCTGCACCGAGTCGACGTACTTGGAGTTCCACAGCGGCTCGAACAGGTTGTTCGCGAACCGGAGGGCGAGGATGTTCTGGACTGTCTCCTTGCCCAGGTAGTGGTCGATCCGGAAGACGTCCTGGCGGGTGAAGACGTCGTCGACCAGCTCGTTGAGCGCCTTTGCCGAGGGCAGGTCGTTGCCGAACGGCTTCTCCACCACCACCCGCCGCCAGCCGCCGGACTTGGCGTTGTCCGCCATGCCGGTGCGGGCCAGCTGCTTGAGCACCACCGGGAAGGCCGCCGGGGGGATGGAGAAGTAGAAGGCGGCGTTGCCCGTGATGCCGTGGGTGTCGCGCAGCTCGTCCAGGGTCGCGGCGAGGTGGTCGAACGCGGCGTCGTCGTCGAACGAGCCGCCGACGAACTTGATGTTGCCTTCGAGCCGCGCCCACACCTCCTCCCGCCACGGGGTCCGGGCGTGCTTCTTCGCCGCCTCGTGGGCCAGCGACTCGAAGTCGCCGTCGCCCCAGTCGCGCCGGGCGAAGCCCAGGACCACGAAACCGGGTGGCAGCAGGCCCCGGTTGGCCAGGTCGTAGACCGCCGGCAGCAGCTTCTTGCGGGCCAGGTCCCCGGTCACCCCGAAGATCACCAGGGCGCACGGCTCCGGGATCCGGGGCAGCCGCCGGTCCTGTGCGTCGCGCAGCGGATTCACGCCGCCTCCTCGCTCCGCTGTGTTCACGTCATTCATCGTCACGTCCGTGTCCGTCCGGCCGCATCCAACAGCTGGGCGACGCCCGCCGCCCGCTCGGTCAGGTGCAGTCGTAGCACCGGTCGCTCCCGGACGGCCAGGGCCTGCCGGTCGCCGGCGGCCTGGGCCGCCTGAAGCTCCCCGAAGGTGTACGGGCGGCCCGGCACCGGCAGATCATCGGTGACCGCGCCGGTCACCTGAAGGTAGCTGCCGAGCTGCGGGCCGCCCTTGTGGTACTGCCCGGTCGAGTGCAGGTAGCGCGGCCCCCACCCGAAGGTCACCGTGCGGCCGGCCGCCTCCGCGAGCAGCGGGCGCAGCCCGGCAATCGCCGCGTCGGCGTGCCGGTCCAGGTACCCCAGTACCGCCAGGTACCCGTCGTCGCCCAGCCCGTCGAGCAGCCACCGGAGCACGCCGGCCAGGTCGCCCGGGGCGGCCGGCGGCGCGTACACCTCGATGGCGCCCTCGACGAACGACCGCGTTTCCGCCGGCGGACCCGAGGCGAGGATCCGGCTGGTGTTCTCCTTGCTCTCGGCGACGTTAGGCTGGTCGAACGGGTCGACCCCGAGCACCACGCAGGCGATCGCGGTGGCGTACTCCCAGGTCAGGAAGTGCGCGCCGAGCGGGCCGTTGACCGCGACGTCCGGGCTGCCGCCACCGCCGGGCACGTCCCCGGCGGCCAGCGCCCCGCCGTAGGACACGGTCAGCACGTCGGGGCCGGCGGCGCCGGGCGCCCCCGGGGACTCCACCACCACCGGCAGGATGCCGACCCCGGCCTTGCCGGTCGACTCGGCGAGCAGCTGCTCCGCCCAGTCGCCCAGCCCGTCGATGCCGGTGCCGTCACCGACCAGGGCGACCTTGTCGCGGCCGGTGGTGGCGGCCGCGGCCAGGGCCGCCCCCAGGGCCAGGCCCGGGTTGTCCCGGTCCCGGCCCAGCGACCCGCTCAGCGCCTCGGCCTCGTCGAGCAGCTCCGTCACCTCGGCCCCGGCCAGCGCAGCCGGGACCAGGCCGAACGCGGTGAGCGCGGAGTACCGGCCGCCCACCTCGGGGTCGGCGAAGATGGTGACCACGCCCATCTCGGCGGCGGTCTCCGCCAGCGGCGAGCCCGGGTCGGTGACCACCACGAAGTGTCGGGCGGCCTCCGCCTCGGTCATGCCGGCGTCGAGGAAGGCCTGCCAGTAGACGCGCCGGTGGCTGTCGGTCTCCACAGTCGAGCCCGACTTGCTGGAGATCACCACGACGGTCCGCTCCAGCCGGTCGGCCAGCGCCGCCCGTACCTGTCCCGGATCGGTGGTGTCCAGCACGGTCAACGGCCGGCCCAGGGTCCGGGTGATCACCTCGGGGGCGAGCGACGAGCCGCCCATGCCGGCGAGCACCACGTGGTCGAGGTCGGCCAGCTCGGCGGTCAGCTCGGCGAGCTGGGGGAGGAGCTCCCGGCTGCGCCGGTGGGTGTCCAGCCAGCCGAGCCGGACCTTCGCCGTCGCCACGGCCTCCGGGCCCCACAGGGTCGGGTCCTTCGCTGCCAGCGCGGCGGGGAAGCCCCGGGCCACCAGGGCCGCGCGTGCCGACGCGGGCGCGGACCGGTCGACCACGTCCGCGCCGTACACGGCCAGCCCGGCGGACGCGTCCGCCGGGCCGGCCAGCAGGTCGCTCACGTCGTCACCCCGTCGAGGGTGGTGACGGCGTGGCGCGTCCCGGGTCGACCCGGGACGCGTCCGTCGCCGTTCGTCACGCGTTGCCCCCGGCCTGCTCGGCGGCCCGGGCGTTGCCCTTGGCGGCCTTGTTCGGCTCGCCGGTGCCCTTCGCCGCCTCGGCCAGCGACTTCTTCACGCCGTCGAGCAGCTCCAGCCAGCTCGCCTCGAACTTCTCCACGCCCTCACGCTCCAGCGTGACGATCACGTCGGCCATGTCCACGCCGACCGCCTGCAGGTCGTCGAAGACCTTGCGGGCCTCGTCGTACGAGCCGGTGATGGTGTCCCCCTGGACCTCACCGTGGTCGGCGAAGGCGTGGATGACCGACTCCGGCATGGTGTTGACCGTGCCGGGGGCGATCAGCTCCTCGACGTAGATGACGTCCCGGTAGTCCGGGTTCTTCGTCGAGGTGGAGGCCCAGAGCGGGCGCTGCGGGTGGGCGCCGGCGTCGGCGAGGGCCTGCCACCGGTCGGAGCTGAAGACCTCGCAGTAGCGCTCGTACGCCAACTTGGCGTTGGCGATCGCGGCCTTCCCGCGCAGCGCCTTCGCCTGGTCCGAGCCGATCTTCTCCAGCCGCTTGTCCACCTCGGTGTCGACCCGGGAGACGAAGAACGACGCCACCGAGCCGATCTTGGACAGGTCGTGGCCGTTCGCCTTCGCCTGCTCCAGGCCGGCGAGGAACGCCTCCATCACGGCCGAGTAGCGGTCCAGCCCGAAGATCAGGGTCACGTTCACGGTGATCCCCTCGGCCAGCGTGGCGGTGATGGCCGGCAGGCCCGCCTCGGTGGCCGGGATCTTGATGAAGAGGTTCGGCCGGTCGACCAGCCACCAGAGCCCCTTGGCCTCGGCGACCGTCTTCTCGGTCTCGTGGGCCAGCCGCGGGTCCACCTCGATGGAGACCCGGCCGTCGACCCCGGCGCTGGCGTCGTGCGCCGGCCGCATCACGTCGCAGGCCCACCGTACGTCGTACGTGGTGAGCAGGCGGACCGCCTCTTCGACCTGCAGCCCACGGGTGGCGAGGTCCTTGAGCTGCCAGTTGTACTCGTCCGCGTCGCCGAGCGCCTTGGCGAAGATGGTCGGGTTGGACGTCACCCCGACCAGGTGCTTCTCCCGGCGGAGCTGGTCCAGCCCGCCGGAGCTCAGTCGCATTCTCGAAAGATCGTCGAGCCAGATCGCCACACCCGCGGCGCTGAGCTCACCCAGCCTGTCCTTCATGCTGTCCACGCTCCCCTCAGTTGCCGGTCGTAGAACCGGTGATGTCGCCCACCCGGGTCAGCGCCGCGTGCGCGGCCGCCACGATCCGGTCGGGGGTGAACCCGAACTGCTCGAAGAGCACGGTGTGCGGGGCGCTCGCGCCGTAGTGCTCCAGGCTCACGCTCTCGCCGCAGTCGCCGACGATCCCGCGCCAGGACATAGCGATGCCCGCCTCCACGCTCACCCGTGCCTTTACCCCGCGCGGCAGGACCGACTCCCGGTAGGCCTCGTCCTGCTCGTAGAACCACTCCTGGCAGGGCATGGAGACCACCCGGGTCGGCGTGCCGTCGGCCTCCAGCCGCTCCCGGGCGGTGACGCAGAGCTGCACCTCGGAGCCAGTGCCGACGATGATCACCTGCGGCTTGCCGGTGGACGCCTCGGCCAGCACGTAGCCGCCCTTGGCGGTGCCCTCGGCACCGGCCAGCTGCTCCCGGTCCATGGTCGGCAGCGGCTGCCGGCTGAGCGCCAGGGCGGTGGGACGGTCGGTGTGCTCCAGGGCCTGCCGCCACGCCCACGCGGTCTCGTTGGCGTCGGCCGGGCGGACCACGTCCAGGCCGGGGATGGCGCGCAGCGCGGTCAGGTGCTCCACCGGCTGGTGGGTGGGGCCGTCCTCGCCGAGGCCGATCGAGTCGTGCGTCCAGACGTAGGTCACCGGCAGCTTCATCAGCGCGGCGAGCCGGACGGACGGGCGCATGTAGTCGCTGAACACCAGGAACGTGCCGCCGTACGGGCGGGTGCCGCCGTGCAGGGCGATGCCGTTGAGGATCGCGCCCATGGCGTGCTCACGGATGCCGAAGTGCAGGGTGCGGCCGTACTCGTCGCCCGGGAAGTCCTTGGTCGCGTGCTCCGCCGGGATGAAGGACGGCTCGCCCTTCATCGTGGTGTTGTTGCTCTCCGCCAGGTCGGCCGAGCCGCCCCAGAGCTCCGGCAGCACCGGGGCGAGCGCCTCCAGCACCTTGCCGGAGGCGGCTCGGGTGGCGACGCCCTTGGCGTCGGCGGGGAAGGTCGGCAGCGTGTCCGTCCAGCCCTGCGGCAGGACCCGGCCGGCCATCCGGTCGTAGAGCGCCTTGCGCTCGGGGTTGGCCTTGGCCCAGGCGTCGAACGTGCCGGTCCACTCCTGCTGGGCGGCCTCGCCGCGGCGGAGCACCTGCCGGGCGTGGTCGAGGACCTCCTCGTCGACGTCGAAGGTCTTCACCGGGTCGAAGCCGAGGATCTCCTTGGTGGCCTTCACCTCGTCGGCGCCGAGCGCCGAGCCGTGGATCTTGCCGGTGTTCTTCTTGTTGGGCGCGGGCCAGCCGATGATGGTGCGCAGCGCGATGAAGGAGGGGCGGTCGGTCTCGGCCTTCGCCGCCAGCAGCGCCTGGTAGAGCGCCTCGACGTCCTCGTGGTAGTCGCCCTGGTCGGCGTCGCCGCGGCGCCAGTCGACGGTCTGCACGTGCCAGCCGTACGCCTCGTAGCGGGCCGCGACGTCCTCGCTCTTGGCGATCCGGGTGTCGTCCTCGATGGAGATCTCGTTGTCGTCGTAGATCACCGTGAGGTTGCCGAGCTGCTGGTGGCCGGCGAGCGAGCTGACCTCGTGGGAGATTCCCTCCTCGATGTCGCCGTCCGACACGATGCACCAGATGTCGTGGTCGAAGGCCGACTCGCCGCGCTCCGACTCGGGGTCGAGGAGGCCGCGCTCCCGACGGGCCGCCATCGCCATGCCGACGGCGTTGCCCAGGCCCTGGCCGAGCGGGCCGGTGGTGGTCTCCACGCCCGGGGTGTGCCCGTGCTCCGGGTGGCCCGGGGTGAGCGAGCCCCACTGCCGCAGCGACTTGAGGTCGTCCAGGGCCAGCGGATAGCCGGAGAGGAAGAGCTGGATGTAGAGGGTCAGGCTGGAGTGCCCGGCGGAGAGCACGAAGCGGTCCCGGCCGGCCCAGTTCGGGTCGGCCGGGTTGTGCCGGATGACCCGGTTGAAGAGCAGGTACGCCGCCGGGGCGAGGCTCATCGCCGTGCCCGGGTGGCCGTTGCCGGATTTCTCCACGGCGTCCATGGCCAGCACGCGGACCGTGTCGACGGCCCTGCGGTCGAGGTCGGACCAGTTGAGAGCGGGAAGCTCGGGTCGGTTGGCAGCCACGATGGTTGTGCTCCTCGGCAGGTGGGCGGAACCCTCACTGATGACCCTATCGAGCTGCCCTAAACATGCGCCCGGGGATCTGTGCATGCTGGTCTGTACGCGTCCGACCGGATCGGGCGTTCAACGCCGGCTGTGACGCCTCACACCGTTGTCGGGTCGCCCAGGCAGCCAAAACGACGACGCGTAGTGTGTGGGGCGGTGTGTGGACCCGGACGGGTCCGGGCCGACCCGATCTCCCCCCTGCCGACGCCGGAAGGTGGCAATCCGTGAGCATGATCACCGAGCGCCCCGTCAGCAACTCTGCCGGGCAGCCGCCGGTGCGCACGGTGGAGGAGGCGCCGGCGAGCGGCCGGCGGGACGTCCGGGCGGTGCTGTCGGCGTACGTGGCGCTCACCAAGCCGCGGATCGTCGAGCTGCTGCTGGTCACCACCGTGCCGGCGATGATGCTCGCCGACGGCGGCATGCCGTCGCTCTGGCTGGTCGCCGTGGTGCTGGTCGGCGGTTCGCTCGCCGCCGGCGCGGCCAGCGTCCTGAACTGCTACATCGACCGGGACATCGACCAGCTGATGCGGCGCACGAAGCGCCGTCCGCTGCCGGCGCACACCGTGGCGCCCCGCAACGCCCTCGTCTTCGGCCTGGTGCTGGCGGTGGTCTCGGTCGCCCTGATGGCCGTGACGACCAACTGGCTGGCGGCCGGGCTGACCCTGGCCGCGATCGCCTACTACGACCTGGTCTACACGCTCTGGCTCAAGCGGACCACCACCGCCAACACCTTCTGGGGCGGCGCGTGCGGGGCGGCGCCGGTGCTGATCGGCTGGGCCGCGGTGACCGGCTCGCTGGCCCCGGCGGCGTGGGGCCTGTTCGCGGTGGTCTTCTTCTGGCAGATGCCGCACTTCTACGCGCTGGCCATCAAGTACAAGGCCGACTACGCCCGCGCCGGCATCCCGATGCTGCCGGTGGTGGCCTCGGTGCGGCGGGTCAACGCCGAGATCATCATCTTTTCCTGGCTGACCCTGCTCTCCTCGCTGGCCGTCTGGCCGCTGGGGATGAGCCCGATCTACGGGGTAACCGCGCTGGTGGTTGGCGGCATCTTCGTGGTCGAGGCGCACAAGCTGTGCCGGCGCGCGGCGCGCGGCGATGCGGTCAAGCCGATGCGGCTGTTCCACTGGTCGACCACGTACCTCACGATCCTCTTCGCCGCCGTCGCGCTCGACGCGTTGATCTAGGTATTCTCGCCGGAGTCACCGGTGTTGATGGGTGTCCGCACGTCGGAGCCCTCCCAAGAATTTTTTTCGACCTGATTCCGAAGGTCCTAAGGCGGGCAGATTCGGACGATCTCCCCTGTCCGCTTCGCGCCGACTTAGTCGGACACGGCCCGGCGAATTACCTGTGGTCTTCCTTAAACCCGCAGGTAATCGGCATCACAAATTGTTCATCCTTCTCGCACATGCGGGTGGAAGTCTGCTTAGGCTTCGCGTCATGGCAGATGGTTCCGATACGACGCTGACGGCTCAGCAGGCCGCTGGAGAGCAGACCCCCAACGGTCTGGTCTCGGGCATCAAGTCGTTCGCCGCCGGGCACGGCGGCGCGAAGGCGGTCATCGAGTACGTCGGCAAGCGCGGTGCGCGGATCGTCCTCGTGGGTGAGGACGGGGAGTGGGCCGACCAGTTCGCGGACGACACCGTCGTGGCGCGGCAGGCCTGCGCCAAGGCGGGAGTCACCGTCGAGAACGCCTGGGAGCGTGAACTGATGGACCAGATGCGTCCGAGCAACGACCTCTGGCGGTCGATGGGCCGCCGCACGATGGCCCGTTGACAGATAAATTGATCAACCACCAGTCGGCCCGGGGGGAACCCCGGGTCGCTCTCGTCACCTGCACCGAACTCGCCGACCTCGACCCGGACGACCGGCTCGTGCTCGCGCCGCTGACCGCCAGGGGGATCGCCGCCGAGGCGGTGGTCTGGGACGACCCGGCCGTGGACTGGCACGCGTACGACCTGGCGGTGCTCCGTTCGCCATGGGACTACGCGCTGCGCCGCGACGAGTTCGTCGCCTGGGCGGCCAAGGTGCCGGCCCTGGCCAACCCCGCCGAGGTGGTCCGCTGGAACACCGACAAGCGCTACCTGGCCGAGCTCTCCGCCGCCGGCGTGCCCACCGTGCCCACGGCCTGGGTGGCACCCGGGGAGAGCTGGGTCGGCACGGATTCCGGCGAGTACGTCATCAAGCCCGCGGTCAGCGCCGGCAGCCAGGACACCGGCCGGTACGACCTGGCCGACCCGGAGCACCGGGAGCTGGCCGTCGCGCACGTCCGGCGGCTCTCCGACGCGGGCCGGCTGGCCATGGTGCAGCCCTACCTCCAGGCGGTCGACACGGCCGGCGAGACGGCCCTGCTCTTCCTGGCAGGTCCGGACGGGCTCCGGTTCAGTCACGCGATCCGCAAGGGCCCGATGCTGACCGGCCCGGACCGGGGCGTCGACGGGCTCTACAAGATCGAGGACATCACCGCCCGCACGGCCACGCCCGGGCAGTTGGCGGTCGCCGAGCGGGCCCTCGCCGCGGTGCCCGGCGGCTCCGGGCAGCTGCTCTACGCCCGGGTGGACCTCATCCCGGGCCCGGACGGATCGCCCGTCCTGGTGGAGCTGGAGCTCACCGAGCCCTCGCTCTTCGTCGGCCACGCCGACGGTGCCCCCGACCGGCTGGCCGACGCGATCGCCACCCACCTGGCCCGCCCCGCCTGACCGCCTCCGGGTGCGTCTGTCGTCGCTTCAGCGACGACAGACGCACCCGTTTCCCTTCCGTCCCTCCTGTCCGGCGCTCAAGATCCGCGCAAGTTCGCCGAAAGAGTGGCCTCGTCGTGCTCGGAGGCCACTCTTTCGGGGACAGTGTGCGGATCTTGACGCGGCGGGCGGGGCGCCACGGGTGGCGTGGGGTCAGGCGGCGGCGGTGACCGGCTCGGCGGTCCGGACGGTGTCCGGGGTGGCCTGGCGGGGTCGGCGCTCGCGGGTCGACCAGAGCACCCCGAGGGTGGCCAGCAGGACCAGGCAGGAGCCGAGCATGTGCGCGGCGACCAGCACCGCCGGCAGGTGGGTGAAGTACTGCACGAAGCCGATCAGGCCCTGACCCAGCTCCACCGCGACGAGCACCACGGCGGCGCGGGTGGCGCGGGCCGAGCCGGTCGCCCGGAACGCGAAGATCATCGCCACGGAGAGCCCGATTAGCAGGAAGACGGCGTCGGCGTGCACCTGAGCGATCGCCTGCGGGTCCAGGCCGTTGCGCTTGGCGCCGTGGTCACCGGAGTGCGGCCCGCTCCCGGTCACCCAGGTGCCGACCACCAGCACGGCCGCGCCGACGACGGTGGTGAGCAGCGCCAGCGTCCGCAGCGGGCCGGGCACGGTGGCCACCACCGGGCCGTCCGGCTCGACAGTCCGTCGCCAGAGCGCGTACGCGGCCGCGATCACCGCCATCGAGGCGAGGAAGTGCAGCCCGACCACCCACGGGTTCAGATGGGTCCGCACGGTGATCCCGCCGAGCACGATCTGGGCGGGGATGCCCAGGAACACCGCCACCGCCAGCCCCAGCAGCCCCTTGCGCCGGGGACGGTGCGCCAGCACGGCGAGCACGGTGGCCAGCGCGATCACCCCGACCAAGAAGGTGAGCAGCCGGTTACCGAACTCGATCACCCCGTGCACGCCCATCTCGGCCGTCACCACGTACGACCCGTCGGTGCACCGGGGCCAGGTGGGGCAGCCGAGGCCGGAGGCGGTGAGCCGGACGGCCCCGCCGGTGACCACGATCGCGACGTTCGCGATGATCGAGGCATACGCGAGGCGGCGCAGCAGGGTGATCGAGACCGGGAACCGGTCGAGCAGTCGGCGTAGCGCGGCGGGTGCCGGGAACCGGACGGAAGGCTTCACGGAGCGAATCCTACGCACCGTAGTTGACCCCGATCAGGTGACTCGGCCGGGCCGGTGGTCGGGATCACCGGGACCCCGGTTTGCGGCCCCCTGATGAATTACGTAACGTTGGCGTTGTGAAAAACGCGGCGGAGCTCTCCGGGCACCTGCCGGCGACCGGACCGGTCGCCGGTGCGGCCGCGTCCGATCTTTCCACCCGGGACCGGGTCACCCAGCTCCTGCTGGAGCAGGGGGCGACCACCGCCGCGCAGCTCGGCTCGGCCCTCGGCCTGAGCCCGGCGGCGATCCGCCGGCACCTCGACGCGATGCTCGCCGACGGCGACGTGGTCGCCCGCGAGCAGACGGTGCGGGGCAGCCGCGGTCGGGGGCGCCCGGCCAAGGTGTTCCTGCTGACCGACGCGGCCCGGGTCCGCTGCGGCACCCACCACTACGACAACATCGCCACCGCCGCGCTGCGCTGGATCGCCCACAACGGCGGTTCGGACGCGGTGGAGGCGTTCGCCACCGATCAGGTCGCCGCCCTTGAGGACCGCTGCCGGGCCGCCATGGAGGACGCCGGCGACGACCCGCTCGCGCGGGCGGAGGCGCTCGCCGGGGCATTGACCGCCGAGGGTTACGCTGCGAACGCGTCCACGATCGCCTCCGGCGGCCAGCTCTGTCAGCACCACTGCCCGGTGGCGCACGTGGCCGCCGAGTTCCCCCAGCTGTGCGAGGCCGAGACCGCGGTGATCTCCCGCCTGGTCGGCACCCACGTGCAGCGCCTGGCCACCATCGCGCACGGCGACGGGGTGTGCACCACGCACATCCCCACCCAGCCGCGTGCCCAGTCCGGTAACACCGTCACCACTGTGAGGACAGATAGATGACCGAGCAGATCGTCCAGCCCCTGACCCAGGATGAGCAGCTCGCCGCCCTGGGCCGCTACGAGTACGGCTGGGCCGACTCCGACGTCGCCGGGGCGACCGCCCAGCGCGGTATCAACGAGGCGGTGGTGCGGGACATCTCGGCCAAGAAGAACGAGCCGGCCTGGATGCTCGACCTGCGCCTGAAGGGCCTGCGGCTGTTCGGCCGCAAGCCGATGCCGGCCTGGGGCGCCGATCTCAGCGGGATCGACTTCGACAACATCAAGTACTTCGTCCGGTCCACGGAGAAGCAGGCCACCTCCTGGGAGGACCTGCCCGAGGACATCAAGAACACCTACGACCGGCTGGGCATCCCCGAGGCGGAGAAGCAGCGGCTGGTCGCCGGGGTCGCGGCGCAGTACGAGTCCGAGGTGGTCTACCACAAGATCCGTGAGGACCTCGAGGAGCAGGGTGTCCTGTTCCTGGACACCGACACCGCGCTGCGCGAGCACGAGGACGTCTTCAAGGAGTACTTCGGCACGGTGATCCCGGTCGGCGACAACAAGTTCGCCGCGCTGAACACCTCCGTCTGGTCCGGTGGCTCGTTCATCTACGTGCCGAAGGGCGTGCAGGTGGAGATCCCGCTGCAGGCCTACTTCCGGATCAACACGGAGAACATGGGCCAGTTCGAGCGGACGCTGATCATCGTCGACGAGGGTGCGTACGTGCACTACGTCGAGGGCTGCACCGCGCCGATGTACTCCTCCGACTCGCTGCACAGCGCGGTCGTGGAGATCATCGTCAAGAAGAACGCCCGGTGCCGCTACACGACCATCCAGAACTGGTCGAACAACGTCTACAACCTGGTCACCAAGCGCGCCGTCTGCCACGAGGGCGCGACCATGGAGTGGGTCGACGGCAACATCGGCTCCAAGGTCACCATGAAGTACCCGGCGGTCTACATGACCGGCGCACATGCCAAGGGCGAGGTGCTCTCGGTGGCCATGGCCGGCGAGGGCCAGCACCAGGACGCGGGCGCCAAGATGGTGCACGCCGCGCCGCACACCTCCTCGACCATCATCTCCAAGTCGATCGCCCGGGGCGGCGGCCGCACGTCCTACCGTGGTCTGGTCCAGGTGCTGGAGGGCTCGCACCACAGCCGGAGCACGGTCAAGTGCGACGCGCTGCTGGTCGACACGATCTCCCGCTCGGACACCTACCCGTACGTCGACATCCGCGAGGACGACGTGTCGATGGGTCACGAGGCCACCGTCTCCAAGATCAGCGACGACCAGCTCTTCTACCTGATGAGCCGGGGGCGGAGCGAGGACGCGGCGATGGCGCTGAGCGGGCGCGGCTTCATCGCGCCGATCGCCACGGAGCGCCCGATGGAGTACGCCCGGGAGCTCAACCGCCTGATCGAGCTTCAGAGGGAGGGTGCGGTCGGCTGACGCCGACCGCCCCGACCGGCGGGCCGGCGCGAGCCGGCCCGCCCACCGAGCACCAGACACCGTCGTCGCAGAACAGACCAAGGAAGAAATGACTACCCAGGCTTCCGCGCCCCCCAGCACCAAGACGCAGGCGCTCCGCTCGTACGACGTCGCCGACTTCCCGGCCCTCACCGGCCTGGAGGAGGAGTGGCGCTTCACCCCGCTCAAGCGCCTCCGCGGCCTGGCCACGGCGGACATCTCGGCCGCCACCGGTCGGGGCGTCACCGTGGAGCACCCGCGCCTGCCGGCCGGGGTGTCGGTGCGGCTCGTCGAGCCGACCGACGCCAGCGTCGCGTCGGTGCTGGTGCCGGTCGACCGGGTCAGCGCGCTGGCCCACGGTGGTGCGGCGCGGGTCGCGGTGGTCGAAGTGGCGGCCGAGGCAGTGGTGTCCGAGCCGGTGGTCGTCCGGCTGCTGGGCGCGTTTCCCGAGGAGCTCTCCTTCGCCCGGACCCAGGTCCAGGTGGGTCGGTTCGCGGAGGCCACGGTCGTGTTCTCCCAAGAGGGCTCGGCCACGCTCGCCGACAACGTCGAGGTGACGATCGCCGACGGGGCCAAGCTGACCCTGGTCACCGTCGCGGACTGGGCCGAGGACACGGTGCAGGCGCAGCACCTCAAGATCAAGCTGGGGCGCGACGCCAGGGTGGTGCACATCCAGGTCTCCCTCGGCGGCGACCTCGTCCGGCAGTTCACCTCGGTGGAATACACCGGCCGGGGCGGCGAGGCCGAGCTGTACGGCGTCTACTTCGCCGACTCGGGCCAGCACCTGGAGCACCGCCAGCTGGTCGACCACAACGTGCCGGACTGCCGCAGCTACGTCGGCTACCGGGGCGCCCTGCAGGGCGACGACGCGCACACCGTCTGGGTGGGTGACGTGCTGATCCGCGCCGAGGCGACCGGCACCGACACGTACGAGATCAACCGGAACCTGCTGCTGTCCGACGGCGCCCGGGCGGACTCCGTACCCAACCTGGAGATCGAGACCGGCGAGATCGCCGGCGCCGGCCACGCCAGCGCGACCGGCCGCTTCGACGACGAGCAGCTGTTCTACCTGATGGCCCGGGGCATCCCGGAGGGCGAGGCGCGTCGGCTGGTGGTCCGCGGCTTCTTCGCCGAGCTGATCAACAAGATCCCCGTGGAGGAGCTGCGTGAGCGGCTCGGCGCGGCGATCGAGGCGCGGCTGGCCAAGGCTGGCGCTTGATGATCCGGATCTGCTCGACCGAGGACGTGCCGAAGGGCACCGTGATCAGCGCCGCCGTGGACGGCACCCAGATCGCGCTGGTGCACGGCGAGGACGGCGAGTTCTACGCCGTGTACGACGAGTGCTCGCACGCCGCGGTCGCCCTCTCCGAGGGTGAGGTCGACGGGTGCACGCTGGAATGCTGGCTGCACGGATCCCGTTTCGACCTGCGGACGGGTGAGCCCACCGGGCTGCCCGCCACCGAACCCGTTCCCGTCTATCCCGTCGAAGTCCGCGACGGCGACATCTACGTCAGCCTGACGCCGAGCAATGGAGTGACCCGATAATGAGCACCCTGGAGATCCGCGACCTGAAGGTGTCGGTCAAGCTGCCCGAGGGTGAGCTCAAGCCGATCCTGGCCGGTGTCGACCTGACCGTGAGGTCGGGCGAGACCCACGCGATCATGGGCCCGAACGGCTCCGGCAAGTCCACCCTGGCGTACTCGATCGCCGGGCACCCGAAGTACGAGATCACCAGCGGCTCGGTGACCCTCGACGGCGAGGACGTGCTGGCCATGTCCGTCGACCAGCGGGCCCGCGCCGGCCTCTTCCTGGCCATGCAGTACCCGGTCGAGGTCCCCGGCGTCTCGGTGGCCAACTTCCTGCGTACCGCCAAGACCGCCATCGACGGCGAGGCGCCGAAGCTGCGCACCTGGGGCGGCGAGCTGCGCGGCGCCATGGAGCGCCTCCAGATGGACCCGGCGTTCGCCCAGCGCAACGTCAACGAGGGCTTCTCCGGCGGTGAGAAGAAGCGGCACGAGATCGTGCAGCTGGAGCTGCTCAAGCCGAAGATCGCGATCCTCGACGAGACCGACTCCGGCCTGGACGTGGACGCGCTGCGCGTGGTCAGCGAGGGCGTGAACCGGGTCCGCGACACCGGCGACACCGGCGTGCTGCTGATCACCCACTACACCCGGATCCTGCGCTACATCAAGCCGGACTTCGTGCACGTCTTCGTCGCCGGCCGGATCGTCGAGCAGGGCGGCCCGGAGCTCGCCGACAAGCTCGAGGCCGAGGGCTACGAGCGGTACGCCGCCGGGGCCGGTTCGGCGCGGGCCTGACACACGGACAGGGGCTGCTGAGATGACCACCATCGCGATTCCCGAGGGGATGCCGCAGTACGACGACGTGCCGCGTTTCGACGTGGCCACGGTGCGCGCCGACTTCCCGATCCTCGGCCGGGAGGTCAACGGGCACCGGCTGGTCTATCTCGACAGCGCCAACACCTCGCACAAGCCGCGGCAGGTGCTCGACGTGCTCGCCGAGCACTACGCGAGGCACAATGCCAACGTGTCGCGCTCGGTGCACACCCTGGGCACCGAGGCGACCGAGGCGTACGAGGGGGCGCGGGCGAAGGTCGCCGCGTTCATCAACGCGCCGAGCGTGGACGAGGTGGTGTTCACCAAGAACTCCACCGAGGCGATCAACATCGTGGCGTACGCGTTCTCCAACGCCTCGTTGCGCCCCGACGCCGACCCGCGTTTCCGGCTGGGCCCGGGCGACGAGATCGTGATCTCCGAGATGGAGCACCACTCGAACATCGTCCCGTGGCAGCTGCTGGCCGAGCGGACCGGCGCGACCCTGCGCTGGTTCCCGGTCACCGAGCACGGCCGGCTGGACGAGTCGGGGCTGGAGGAGCTGGTCACCGAGCGGACGAAGATCGTCTCGCTGGTGCACACCTCCAACATCCTCGGCACGGTCAACGCCACCGGCCGGATCACCCAGCGGGTCCGCGAGGTGGGCGCGCTGCTGCTGCTCGACTGCTCGCAGTCGGTGCCGCACATGCCGATGGACGTGGTCGACTACGACGCCGACTTCATCGTCTTCACCGGGCACAAGATGTGCGGCCCGACCGGCATCGGCGTGCTCTGGGGCCGGGGCGAGCTGCTCGCCGCGATGCCCCCGGTGTTCGGCGGCGGCTCGATGATCGAGACGGTGTCGATGGCCCGGTCGACGTTCGCGGCCCCGCCGGCCCGGTTCGAGGCGGGCACCCCGCCGATCGCGGAGGCGGTGGCGCTCGGCGCGGCGGTGGACTACCTCAGCGGCATCGGGATGCGGGCCATCCAGTGGCACGAGAAGGAGCTGACCGCGTACGCGCTGGACGCCTTCGCCACCGTGCCCGGGCTGCGGATCTTCGGCCCGAACGTGCCGGTCGGCCGGGGCGGGACGATCTCGTTCGCGCTCGGCGACATCCACCCGCACGACGTGGGGCAGGTCCTCGACTCGCTCGGCGTGCAGGTGCGGGTGGGGCACCACTGCGCGAAGCCGGTGTGCACCCGGTTCGGCGTGCCGGCCATGACGCGGGCGTCGTTCTACCTGTACACCACCACGGAGGAGATCGACGCGCTGGTGGCGGGTCTGGAGCAGGTGCGGAAGGTGTTCGACTGATGCAGCTCGACCAGCTCTACCAGGAGATCATCCTGGATCACTACAAGCACCCGCACGGCCGTGGCCTGCGGGACGCGGCGGACCCGGATGCCCGGGTCGGCGAGGCGCACCACGTCAACCCGACCTGCGGTGACGAGATCACCGTACGGGTGGCGACCGACGGCAAGGTGTTCACCGACATCTCGTACGACGGCATGGGCTGCTCGATCAGCCAGGCGTCGGCGAGCGTGCTGCACGAGCTGCTGCGCGGTCGGGCCGCGGACGACGCCGGCGCGGTGCACGAGGCGTTCGTCGAGTTGATGTCCGGGCGTGGCCAGGTCCTGCCGGACGAAGAGGTGCTCGGAGACGGGGTGGCGTTCGCGGGTGTCGCGCGCTACCCGGCCCGGGTGAAATGCGCGCTGCTGTCGTGGATGGCGTTCAAGGATGCCGCGGCACGCGCCGGCGTGGGCGTGAGCCCTACGGAGGTGAAGGCATGAGTTCTGAGGAGACCACCGGCACGGCCGGTGCTGTGGCGGAGGCCGGCGCGGCTCCGGCGGCGACCGGCGGCAAGGCCGCCGTCGCCGACATCGAGGAGGCGATGAAGGATGTCGTCGACCCCGAGCTGGGCATCAACGTGGTCGACCTCGGCCTCGTGTACGGCGTGCACGTCGACGACGAGAACGTGGCCACGCTGGACATGACGCTGACCTCGGCCGCCTGCCCGCTCACGGACGTGATCGAGGACCAGACCCGGCAGGCGTTGACCACCGGCCCCGGTGGGGGACTGGTCAACGACATCCGGATCAACTGGGTCTGGCTGCCGCCGTGGGGCCCGGACAAGATCACCGACGAGGGCCGGGACCAGCTCCGTACTCTCGGCTTCAACGTCTGACCCGGCTTCGGCCGGAGCACCGTCGAGCGCGACACCCCGAGGGGTGTCGCGCTCAACGCGTCTCTCCCCCACGCCGCTCCGTCGCCCGCCTGCCCGCTCCCAAGATCGCGCTACCTCCTGGATGTAGTGGCTTTCCGCCCGCCCGGATGCCACCACATCGAGGATCGAGCACGATCTCGCACGGGGTGCGGGGGCGGCGAAATCGGTGGCGGGCGCGGGGCGGGTGACGCAGGATGACCGCGTGATCGAGGCGTACCCGAAGCAGGTCCCTGTCCGTGCGGCCACCGCCGCGCGGCGACAGCGGACCGTGCCGGGTCGCGTCCCGATTCCACACCTGCCGTCGTGAGCGCGGCGTTCCTCGCCGGCCTGGTGGCCGGCTACGGCGTCGCCATTCCGGTCGGCGCGATCGCGATCCTCATCCTCGGCCTCAGCGCCCGTACCTCCTTCCGGGTCGGCGCGGCGGCGGCCCTGGCGGTCGCCACCGCCGACGGGCTCTACGCGGCCGTCGCGGCGCTCGGCGGCGCCGGCCTCGCCGGGGTGATCGCGCCGATCGCCGCCCCGCTGCGGGTGGTCGCCGCGCTGGTGTTGCTGGCGCTCGCCGCGCACGGGCTGCGGCGAGCCTGGCAGGCCCGCCGACCGGCCGACACCGCAGCGGCGGAACCCGCTGGCAGCGCATTGGACACGCCTGGCCGCGCCTACGCCGGCGTGCTGGGGCTGACCCTGCTCAACCCGGCGACGGTGCTCTACTTCGCCGCGCTGGTCCTCGGCCGGCGGGACGCCACCGACCCGGACGCGCTCACCGCGGTGCTCTTCGTGGCCGGCGCGTTCCTCGCCTCGGCGAGCTGGCAGCTGCTCATCGCCGGGGGCGGCTCGCTGGTCGGCCGGGCGCTGGCCGGGCCTCGCGGCCGACTGGTCACCGGGCTGGTCTCCAGCGCGCTCATCGCCGCCCTCGCCGTGGCCACCCTGCTGCCCGGCTGACCGGGGGCCGGGAGCACGGCCGGGGCCGGCCGTGCCGTACGGTCGGGCGGTGACCAGCCGACCCGCAGCCGGGGGCGGCCGGTGGGTCGAGGTCGACCCGGCCCGCGTCGCCCGCTGGGTCGAGGGCTTCGCCGACCGGCACGGCCCGCCCACCACATCCAGGGAGGGGTACGGGCTGCTCCTCGTCGCCCCGGACGGCGCGACGGCGGAGCTGCACCCCCCGCCGGGGGCGCCGGCCAGCGCCGACCTACCCGGATTCGTGGCCGCGGCGAGCGCGCCGCGCCGGCTCGGCCTGCTGCTGGCCCGCAAGGGCGCGGTGGCGGTCGGCGTCGCCGCGGGGGAGGAGCTGGTGGTCTCCAAGGTGGACATCCGGTACGTGCAGGGGCGCACCGCCGCGGGCGGCTGGTCCCAGCAGCGTTTCGCCCGACGGCGGGACAACCAGGCGAAGGCGGCGCTGGCCGACGCGGTGGAGCTGGCCGGCCGGTTGCTGCTGCCGGAGGCGCCGACGCTGAGCGCCCTGGTCTGCGGCGGGGACCGGCGGGCGGTGGACATCGTGCTGGCCGAGCGGCGGCTCGCGCCGCTGGCCGCGCTGCGCGCCGAGCGGCTCCTCGACGTGCCGGAGCCCCGGCATGCGGTGCTGGTCGGCGCGATCGCCGCCGCCCGCGCGGTGCGGATCCTGGTCCGCGACCCCGACCCGGGCGGCAGCTGATCCGGACGGCCGCCCGGCGGCGTGGCGTGACCCACCGCCGCCCTCAGCGGCGCGCGGCCGATCCATGGTCGAGGCGGATCCGGTCCAGGAACTCGTCCTGGTGGTCGGCGAGTCGGACGACGAGCGGCAGCGGGGCGAAGCGGCAGGCGAACCGCAAGCCGCCGTCCTCGCCCGTCCCGGCGACCCGGTGCTGCCACGCGCCGGCCGGGCCGTCGGTGGCGCTTCCCGGCGTGGGCGCGCCGCGCTGCCCCGCTCGTCGGCCACGGACCGCGGTGGAACCGCCGGACCGCGCAGGACCCCGGCGGGGTGGGGTGCCACCCGGTCGCCGGGGGCCTCGTCGTGCGGAGGCCGTGCCCTACTGGCTGCCGCCGAAGGTGTCGCAGGCCTTCGGGTCGCCGGTGGAGTAGCCCTTGGTGAACCACTGCTTGCGCTGCTCGGAGGTGCCGTGGGTGAACTCGTCCGGGTTCACCGGCCGGCCCGAGCGCTTGGAGATCGCGTCGTCACCGATCTTCTCGGCGGTGTCGATCGCCTGCTGGATGTCCTGCTCGGTGATGCTCTTGAAGATCTTCTGTCCCTCCGCGTCCGAGGTGCCGGTGGCGTTCTTGGCCCAGGCGCCGGCGTAGCAGTCGGCCTGAAGCTCCAGCTTCACCGACAGCGCGTTGGCGTTGTTCGGGTCGCGCTGCTGCTGGCGGCGCATCTGCGCCTCGGTGCCGAGCAGGTCCTGCACGTGGTGGCCGTACTCGTGGGCCAGCACGTACGGCTGGGCGAACTCGCCCTCGGCGCCGAGCTGGTCGGCGAGGAGCTTGTAGAAGGTGAGGTCGATGTACACCAGGTCGTCGGCGGGGCAGTAGAACGGGCCGACGCCCGAGTCGGCCTGGCCGCAGCCGGTGTTGACGCCCTGACTGAAGAAGACGGTCTTGGACGGCTTGTACTGCTCGCCGAAGACCTCCGGCAGGGCCTTGGTCCAGTACGCCTGGATCGAGTTGACGTACAGGGTGTTGCGGCAGTCGAGCTGCTTCAGCGCGTCCTGCGCCGAGCACTTCTGCTGCAGCGAGGTGTTGTCGCCCTGCTGCGATCCGCCGCCGCCGTTCATCGCGTTCAGCCCGAAGCCGCCGCCGACGAGGGCGACGAGGACGGCGATGATGATGCCGACGATGCCACCGCGTCCGCCGCCGATCGGGAGCGGAATGCCCATCCCGCCGCCTCCGCCGGACCCTCGCCGATCGTCCACCTGGCTGGTGTCGACCCGCGCGTTCTCGTTCAGCTCCATGTTGACCCCGATCACCGATTGATCCGTTTTTGGTGGTTGCGATACCGGACCGGGTCCGGACGGCAGTTTCGGTACCCGATGATCTTGATTGGTAATCCGGGCGGGACCGCTGAGACGGCCCGGTACACTTGGCGGGTGCTGCGCTGCGAAGGCTGAACGGCCCCGCGCCGCCGGGAAACATCGAACCCGCCGGCGCTTTCGCGTGCCCTGAGTCAGCCCTTCCGGAACCCCGAGAGCGAGTACTGCGAGATGATCACTGCCACCGGCCTGGAACTGCGCGCCGGTTCCCGGATCCTGCTGTCCGACACCACCCTGCGGGTACAGCCGGGTGACCGGATCGGCCTGGTCGGCCGTAACGGCGCCGGCAAGACCACCACCCTCAAGGTGCTGGCGGGGGAGGGCCAGCCGTACTCCGGGCAGATCGACCAGCGCAGCGCGATCGGGTACCTGCCGCAGGACCCGCGGACCGGCGATCTGGAAGTCACCGGGCGGGACCGGGTGCTCTCCGCCCGCGGGCTGGACGTGCTGATGGCCCAGATGACGGAGATCGAGGCCAAGCTCGCCGAGGGCGTCGACGACAAGCTGGTCCGCCGCTACGGCGCCCTCGAAGACCAGTTCGCCTCCCTCGGCGGGTACGCCGCCGAGGCCGAGGCCGCCCGGATCTGCGCCAACCTCGGCCTGCCGGACCGGGCCCTCGCCCAGACCATCGGCACCCTCTCCGGCGGTCAGCGCCGCCGTATCGAGCTGGCCCGGATCCTGTTCCGCGACGCCGGCGAGAACGGCGGCGGCATCCTGCTCCTCGACGAGCCCACCAACCACCTCGACGCCGACTCGGTCACCTGGCTGCGCAGTTTCCTCGCCAACCACAAGGGCGGCCTGATCGTGATCTCCCACGACGGCGCGCTGCTGGAGTCGGTGGTCAACAAGGTCTGGTTCCTCGACGCCACCCGGTCCGTGGTCGACGTCTACAACCTGGGCTGGAAGGCGTACCTGGAGGCGCGGGAGACCGACGAGCGCCGCCGCCGCCGGGAGCGGGCCAACGCCGAGAAGAAGGCCGGCGCGCTGATGGCCCAGGCGGACAAGATGCGGGCCAAGGCCACCAAGACGGTCGCCGCGCAGAACATGGCCCGCCGTGCCGAGAAGCTGATCTCCGGCCTGGAGGAGGTGCGCGTCTCCGACAGGGTGGCCAAGGTGCGCTTCCCCACCCCGGCGCCGTGCGGCAAGACCCCGCTCACCGCGACCGGCCTCTCCAAGTCGTACGGCTCGCTGGAGATCTTCACCGACGTCAACGTGGCCGTCGACCGGGGCTCGCGGGTGGCCATCCTCGGCCTCAACGGCGCCGGCAAGACGACCCTGCTGCGGATGCTCGGCGGCCTGCTGACGCCGGACACCGGCGAGGTACACGCCGGGCACGGGTTGCGGCTGGGTTACTACGCCCAGGAACACGAGACGCTGGACGTGGACCGGACGGTGCTGGAGAACATGCGCGCCGCTGCCATCGAACAGTCCGACACCGACCTGCGCAAGATTCTCGGCGCGTTCCTCTTCTCCGGCGACGACGTGAACAAGCCGGCCGGGGTGCTCTCCGGCGGCGAGAAGACCCGGCTCGCCCTGTCGACCCTGGTCTGCTCCGGTGCCAACGTGCTGCTGCTCGACGAGCCGACGAACAACCTTGACCCGGTCAGCCGGGAGCAGGTGCTCGACGCGATCGCCAACTACCCGGGCGCGATCGTGCTGGTCACCCACGACCCGGGCGCGGTGCTCGCGCTCAAGCCGGACCGGGCGATCCTGCTGCCCGACGGCGACGAGGACGCCTGGAGCGACGACCTCCTCGAACTGGTCGAGCTGGCCTGACGCCGCCCAGGTCGTCCGGGCCGGCGAGCCGCCTGCCCGGACGACCTGCTGGCGGGTCAGCCGGCCAGCTCGGCGAGGCGGGTGAGCACGCCGGAGCCGACCAGGATGACCACGCCGATCGCGATGAAGATCGCCGGGACCAGCCAGTGGCCGGCGCGGCCGACCAGGCGTACCACCCCGGGGGGGCCGCCGCGCAGGGCGGCCACCGCGCACCAGACGGCGACCAGGGCGGCGAAGACCACCAGCCACACCAACCCGGTCGCCGGGTCCAGCGAGCGGAACACCGGCACGTAGACCGCGATGTTGTCCGACCCGTTGGCGATCGTCACCCCGGCCACGCCGAGCAGGCTGCCCACCACGGCCGGCGGCCCGTCGTCGTCGGCGCGGCTGAGCAGGGCGCGGATCCCCAGCCCGATCGGCAGCAGACCGAGCAGGCCGGTCCACGGGTCGGGGACGACCAGCAGGCCGGCGGCGACCACCACCGCGCCGGCGACCAGCGCGCCGATGCCCAGATACTGACCGGCCACGATGTGCCAGGGGCAGGGTCGGCCGGCGCGCCGGGCCGCCACGAAGAACACGGTGAGCACCACGATGTCGTCGATGTTGGTGGCGGCGAACACGGCCGCCGCGGCGGCCGCGGCGGCGAGCAGGTCGGTCACCCGAGGCAGCGTACGGGCCGGTGGACGGCCCGGCGAGTCATGATCGATCGGACGGGCGACCCGGCCGGGACGGTCGGGGGGCGGGCTGTCAGCCGGTCAGAAGGATCACTCTATCGGGAAGCTGACATTGCATAGCGTGTCGGTTGGCGAAGAGTTGATATCTGGCGCATGATCGTTCGAGGCGGTCTAATAGGTGGGACCGTATCCGAACCGCACAGTCTGGGACGTGAGGAATCAGCATGGCAGCCACTGGCACAGCCACCAGCACTGAGAAGGGTCGCCGGATCGTCGGGGCCGAGCGTCAGACGCTCGCCAAGGACCTGGTAAAGCGGTACACCTCGGGTGAGAGCATCCGTGCGCTGGCGGCCTCGACCGGCCGTTCCTACGGGTTCATCCACCGGGTGCTCACCGAGTCCGGGGTGCAGCTGCGGCAGCGCGGCGGCGCCCGGCGCCGCAAGAAGGCGTGACCCGCCCGTCAGCGTCGTCCATCAGCACCGTGCCCCGGGCGGTCCGGTGACCGCCGAGACGACCGGGGTACGACTCGACTGCGACGGGCCGGTCGCGACGGTGACGTTGTGCCGGCCCGACGTGCTCAACGCCCAGACCCCGGCGATGTGGCTCGCGATGAGCGACTTCTCCCGGGAGCTGCCCGGTGACGTCCGCGTCATCGTCGTGCGCGGCGAGGGGCGGGCATTCTCCGCCGGTCTCGACCTGTCGGTGGCCGGCGCCTCCGGGCCCGGCTCCTTCGCCGAGCTGTCCACCCTGCCCGAGCAGGAGTGCGCCGACCGGGTCGCCGAGTACCAGGCCGGCTTCACCTGGCTGCACCGCCCCGACGTGATCTCGGTGGCCGCCGTGCAGGGGCACGCCATCGGCGCCGGTTTCCAGCTCGCCCTCGCCTGCGACCTGCGGGTGCTCGCCGAGGACGCCAAGCTCTCCATGGCCGAGGTGACCCTTGGCCTCATCCCCGACCTGGCCGGCACGAAGCGCCTGGTGGAGCTGGTCGGCTACGCCCGCGCGCTGGAGATCTGTGCCACCGGCCGGCGGATGGACGCCGCCGAGGCCGACCGGATCGGGCTCGCCAACCTCGTCGTGCCGACCGCCGAGCTGGGCGGCGCGGTGCGGGATCTGACCGCCGGCCTGCTGGCCGGCAACCGGGACGCGGTGGTCGAGATCAAGGCGCTGCTCGCCGGCGCCGGTGGTCGTACCCATGCCGAGCAGCAGCGCGCCGAGCGGGAGGCACAGACCCGCCGGCTGCGCGACCTCGCTGGGCGGGGAGAATAGTAAGGACCGCTCGGGAAGATCCGGGTTACGCGCGAGGTTGTCGTAGTCGTCGGGAGAATTGACCCGACGATGCGTGCTGCCCACGACCCGGAGGTGACGATGTCCAGTCCGATGCACGGCGGGGGCATGGCCGGTTGGAGCACACTCCGGTCGATGCGCAGCCGGGACGAGGTCTCCAGCCACCAGCTCACGCGCGGCACCGCCAAGCGGATCGTCGCCTTCGCCCGGCCCTACCGGCGCGACATCGTGGTCTTCCTGATCACCGTGGTGATCGCCGCGGTCATCGGGGTGGCGACCCCGGTGCTCGCCGGTAACGTGATCAACGCGATCAACCGAGGTGGCACCGAAGCGGGCGCGATGGTGGCCCGGCTTGCCGTGGTCATCGCCGTGCTGGCGGTCGCCGACGCGCTCTTCTCCCTGGCCCAGCGCTGGTACTCCGCGCGGATCGGCGAGGGCATCATCCTCGACCTGCGCACCCGGGTCTACGACCACGTGCAGCGGATGCCGCTGCAGTTCTTCACCCGGACCCAGACCGGCGCCCTGGTCAGCCGGCTCAACAACGACGTGCTGGGCGCCCAGCGGGCATTCACCTCGACCCTGTCCGGGGTGGTCAGCAACGTCATCCAGTTGGTGCTCACGGCCGGCGTGATGTTCACCCTCTCCTGGCAGATCACCACGCTCTCGCTGATCCTGCTGCCGATCTTCATCATCCCGGCCCGCCGGGTGGGCAAGCGGCTCGCCGAGATCACCCGGGAGTCGTACAACCTCGACGCCAAGATGAGCGCGACGATGACCGAGCGGTTCGGGGTGGCCGGGGCGCTGCTGGTCAAGCTCTTCGGCTCGCCCGAGGTCGAGGCGCGCCGCTTCGCCGACCGGGCCGAGCGGGTACGCGACATCGGCATCCAGTCGGCCATGTACTCGCGGACCTTCTTCGTCGCGATGCTGCTGGTGGCGTCGCTGGCCCAGGCGCTCACCTACGGCCTGGGCGGGTGGCTCGCGGTCACCGGCGCGGTCAGCGCCGGCACCGTCGTCACCCTCGCGCTGCTGCTCACCCGCCTGTACGGGCCGCTGACCGCGCTCTCCAACGTTCGGGTCGACGTGATGAGCGCGCTGGTCTCCTTCGACCGGGTCTTCGAGGTGCTCGACCTGCGCCCCGGCATCGAGGAGCAGCCGGGCGCCGTCCCGGTGCCCCGGGGCACCGGCCGGGTCGAGTTCCGTGACGTGCGGTTCCGCTACCCGAGCGCCGCCGAGGTGTCGCTGGCCTCCCTGGAGGAGGTCGCCACTCTGGACCGGACCATCAACGAGCCGGTGCTCAAGGGCGTCTCGTTCACCGTCGAGCCCGGGCAGATGGTCGCCCTCGTCGGCCCCTCCGGCGCCGGCAAGTCGACCCTGTCCATGCTGATCTCCCGGATCTACGACGTCAGCGACGGCCACGTGCTGGTCGGCGGGGTCGACGTCCGGGACGCCACCCTCGCCTCGCTGCGCGACGAGATCGGCGTGGTCACCCAGGACGCTCACCTGTTCCACGAGACCATCGCCGAGAACCTGCGCTACGCCAAGCCGGACGCCACCGACGACGAGATCTGGGCCGCGCTCGCGGGGGCGCAGGTCGCCGACCTGGTCCGCGCCCTGCCCGACGGGCTGGAGACCACGGTCGGCGAGCGGGGCTACCGCTTCTCCGGCGGCGAGAAGCAGCGCATCGCGATCGCCCGGCTGCTGCTCAAGGCGCCGTCGATCGTGATCCTCGACGAGGCCACCGCACACCTCGACTCGGAGAGCGAGGCGGCCGTGCAGCGGGCACTGTCGGTGGCGCTGACCGGGCGTACCGCCCTGGTGATCGCGCACCGGCTCTCCACCGTCCGGGACGCCGACCAGATCCTCGTCCTCGACGAGGGGCGAATCGTCGAGCGGGGCCGGCACGACGAGCTGGTCGCCGTCGGCGGGCTCTACGCCGAGCTGTACCGGACCCAGTTCGCGGTCGCCGACTCGCCCACCCCGTACGTCGACGCCACCGGTGCGGAGCCGGTGATCACCATGCCGATGGCAACGTACGTGGCCGACGAGGCGATGCCGCCCGCCGCGGCGAACTGACCCGGCGGCGACGGCCACCGGAGATCAACCGGCGGTCGTCGCCGCGCGCAGCTCGGCGAAGGCGGCACCGAGCGTCTCCGGGGTGAAGTGCGCGTTCAGACCGCTGGGGTTGGGCAGCACCCAGAGCCGGGCGCCGCCGAGCGGTTCGGGCTGTGGGCCGAAGGCTGCCTTCGGTCGGGCGAAACCGATCCGGTACGCGGTCACCCCGACCACCGCCACCCACCGCGGCCGGTACCGCTCGACCTTCGCGGTCAGGTCGTCCGCACCGGCCAGCAGCTCCCCGGCGGTCAGCTCGTCGGCCCGGGCACTGGCCCGCGCCACCATGTTGGTGATGCCGAGGCCCCGGCCGAGCAGCTCGCCCTGCTCGCTCGGGTGCAGCTGGCGCGGGGTGAAGCCGCCACGGTGCAACGCCGGCCAGAACCGGTTGCCGGGCCGGCCGAAATGCCAGCCGGTGGCCGCCGACCAGAGCCCCGGGTTGATCCCGACGAAGAGCACGTCCAGCCCCGGTGCGATCAGGTCCGGAAGGATCTTGTCAGCCGCCGCCGCCAGCTCCTCCCGGCTCGGCCGCGGATACCGGCGGGCAGCGGGTGGACCGGTCGCCGCACCGCCCTGGATCGGGCCGCGCGCCCGCCGACGTTCGCCGGACGCCTCCGGGACGCGGTCGCCCGGGTCCCGGGCCGCCCGGCGTCCGCCCGTCATCGGTGCGCCGTCACAAGCCGCGCAGCGCGCCGCCGTCGACCGGCACGGTGATCCCGGTGACGTAGCCGGCGGCGGGGGAGAGCAGGAAGGCGGCGAACCGGCCGAACTCGGCCGGTTCGCCGATCCGGCGCAGCGGGATCGACGCCTCCGCCTCGGCCCGGGCCCGCTCGGCGTCCCCGGTGGCGGCGAAGAGTTCCCGGTTCCGGTCGGTCATGATCCGGCCCGGCAGCAGGCCGACCACGCGTACGCCGCGCGGGCCGTACTCGTCGGCGATGTCCTTGGCCACCCCGGCCAGTCCGGGGCGCAGGCCGTTGGAGATGCCCAGGCCGGGCACCGGCCCGCGAGCCGAGGTGGAGAGCACCAGGCCGATCGCGCCGCCGTCGGTGAGCGCGGCGGCCACCGTCCGGGCGGCGCGGACGCTACCCAGGACGACCGTCTCGAAGGACTCCCGCCACTGCTCGTCGGTCACCTGGGCGGCGGTGCCCCGGGGCGGGCCGCCCACCGAGATGAGCGCCCCGTCGAGCCGGCCGAACTGAGTCCGGGCGGCGGTGACCAGCCGCTGCGGCGTCTCCGGGTCGCTCAGGTCGGCGGTCAGCCCGACCGCCCGCTCCGGTCCGCCGAGCGCGTCGACCGCCGCGGCCACCCGCTCCGGGGCGCGCGCCGAGATCACCACCCGGGCGCCGTCCGCGACGAGCTGTTCGGCGGTGGCGAAACCGAGGCCACCGGAGGCGCCGGTGAGTACGTACACCCGCCCGGCCAGTCCGAGATCCATGGGACCGATCCTGCCGTACGCCGGATCGGCGCGCCAACCGACTCAGCGGCGGGCGGGGCGCAGCAGGCGTACCCGACCGGCGAGCTGCACCGCGACGGCGCCGCCGGCCCGGCCCACGGCCGGGAGCCGGCGCGGCCGGGGCGCGTTCCGCCCGTCGTAGCGGGTGACGGCCTCGCGCGCGGCCAGTTCCTCCGCCCCGAGCGGCGGCAGTATGCCCCGGTCGCGCAGCTCCCGGGCCAGGTCCCAGCCGTCGCGCAGCGACCCGTGCGTGGGGCGGTCCGCCGCCCAGTCGGCGAACGTCGCCGGCCAGGCGGTGCCGAGCCCGGCGGCGAGCAGCGGCCAGTGCCGGGCCACGTCACCGCCGCGCTTGCGCCGCAACGCGCGGCGTGCGGCGTCGACCGGTGCCGGGGCGAACCCGGACGGCAGCGGACCGCCCGCGACCAGCGTCGCGACCAGCTCCGCCTGCCGCGTCGCCAGGTCGCCGGCCGGGCCGGTACCGCCGATCGATGGCCCCCCGGCCGGGGCGGGAGCGGGCGGCCCGGGGCGACGGTCGCCGGCCGCGCCGGGGGCCGCCGTCCCGGGGGTGAACGCCGCGTCGGGGCCGGTCACGTGACCACCGGGAAGCCCGAGGCGGCGGCGAGCGCGTCCAGCTCGCCGCGCAGCTCGGCGGCCGGCGGGTAGTGCCCGTCCCGCTCCAGCAGCAGGGCCGGCGGCCGGCGTCGGGCGCAGAGCTCGCCGACCAGATCGAGCACCTCCGCCGGCACCGGGTCGGTGTGCGTGTCGTGGTAGAAGCCGCCCTGGTCCGCCCCGCCCGCCACGTGCACGTAGGCGACCCGGTCCAGCGGCAGCCGGTCGAGCAGCGCGAGCGGGTCGGTGCCCCGGTTGCGGGCGTTGGCGTGCACGTTGGCGACATCGAGCAGCAGCAGCGCCCCGGTGGCGTCCAGGATCTCCGTCAGGAAGGCCGCCTCGTCCAGCTCGTCGTCCGGCCAGTCGAAGAGCGCGGCGATCGGCTCCAGCGCGATCGGTACCGGCAGCTCGGCCTGCGCCCGCCGGACGTTCGTCACCACCGCGGCGACCGCTTCCCGACTGCGGGGCAGCGGCAGCAGGTGCCCGGCCTCCAGCCCGCCGGCCCGGACGAACGCGATGTGCTCGCTCACCAGCGGCGCGTCGACCAGCGCGGCCACCCCGGCCAGCTGGGCCATCCGGGCCGGATCCACCGGCTCGGCGCCGCCGAGGGAGAGCTTCACCCCATGCGGTACGACGGTGACCCCGCGCCCGCGCAGCTCGGCGAGGCCGGGCGGCAGCGGCCCGGCCGGGGCGAGCGTCTCGGCGACCACCTCGACGAAGTGCAGCCCCGGCAGGTCGGCGACGAAACCGCTGATCTCCGGCCGCCAGCCGATGCCCACCGCGTACGGCCCGGTCATCCGCCGCACCCGCCCCCGCCGCCGCACCCGCCCCCGCACCCGCCGCCGCCCCCGCCCCCGCAGGAGCTGCCACCGCCGCAGGAGCTGCCCCCGCTGGTGCCGGAGAGCGCCTGACGCTGGATCTCGGCCTGCTCGGCGAAGCCAGGGTCCATCATCCAGATCGTGGCGGTGCCGAAGAGCGCCACCCCCATCGCCGCGTCGGACGCGCCGTAGGTGGCGTACGCGGGTGCCGAGGCGGGCGCCAGGTAGGTGTGCCGGCGACGCAGGTCGCGCAGCGCCCGGTCGGCTGCGCGGGTCCGCCAGGGCACCCGGCTGAGCAGCACGAACGCGACGAAGAGGGGGACCAGGGCGAGCATCAGGAAGCCGGCCGGGCGGCCGTTCGACAGTCCCACGAACAGCCGGATCCCGCCGAGCGCGAGGAGGGCGGCCAGCAACATCGGCCCGCGTCGGACGGCGGCCCGCCGGGCCGGGCCCAGCGCCAAGCCGTGCTCCTGCAGACCGTCCCGGAGCTGCTCGAGAGCCCGGGTCACCCACTCGTCGCGACGCAGCTCCCGGCTGAAGACGTGCCGGCCGGCCGCGTTGTAGATCGCCTGGTCGAGCGGGGTGACCCCGGCGGGCATCGAGGCGCCGGTGGTGAGCCGCCGGTCGGGCCGTACGCCCACCACGCCGCTGCGCCGCAGCCCGCCGAGCGCTGTCCAGACCGCGAGCTGGTCGCCCCCGTTGAGGTAGGCGACCTGCTGCGGTCCGAGTTGCCCGACGCCGCCGGCGGCCGTACCGGCCAGGGCGCGGAAGCGGTGGACCAGGGTGCCGACGAGCGCCACGGCCACGGCCAGGAGGTACCAGCGCAGGAATACCGGGCCGGGGATGCCCCAGGTGTCGCCCGGTGCGGCGAGGACGGTCATGCTCTGCTCCTGTCGCGCGAGGGGATCGCGGCCCCATTGTGGAGCAGACCCGCCACCGCTGATCCGGCCCGCGGGCCGAGTTACCGGACCGAGATCCGGTGCCTCGGGGCGGACGCCTGTCAGCGGCGGCGGACGGCCTCCTCGACCAGGTCGAGCACCGGCCCCAGGTCGCCGGCCGGGCGTCCCATCGCCAGGTGCAGCACCAGCCCGTCGTAGGCCAGCTCCAGGAACTGGGCCAGCACGTCGATCGGTACGTCCTCGCGGAGCACCCCGGCCTCCCGCTGGCGGACCAGGCGTTCCCGGGTGGCCTCGGCGATGGCCGCGGACCGTTCCGCCCAGCGCCGGGCGAAGGCCGGGTCGGTACGCAGCCGGCGGGAGACCTCCAGTTGGCTGCCGAGCCAGCCGGTGGTGTCCGGGGAGACCGCCCGGGCGAGCAGGTCCCGCATGACCTGGACGAGGCCATTGCGGGCCACCGTCTCCACCATGGCGGCGGCGTCGTCCTCGGCGACCGCCAGGAAGAGCGAGTCCTTGTCCCGGAAGTGGTGGAAGATGGCGCCCCGGGACAGCCGGGTGGCCTCCTCCAGGCGGCGTACGGTGGCGCCCTCGTAGCCGTGCCGGGCGAAACACGCCCGAGCGGCGGCGAGGATCTCCTGCCGGCGCGCGTCGAGCTGATCCTGACTTACTCTGGGCACGGGACGATCGTGTCAGGTGCCCTGGCCCGACGCAAACCGTACGTACGGCTTGGGAACGGGTTTCGCCGGAACCGTCGACCTCGGCGATCCGGCTACGATCGCCCGATGACCCCGGCCACCCCCGTGCCCGAGCACCCGCTGACCGTGGCGGCCGTCCAGGCCGAGCCCGTCCCCGGCGACGTCGCCGAGAACGCCGCCACCGCCGCCCGGTTTGTCGCCCGGGCACCGGGCGCCCGGATCGTCGTGCTGCCGGAGCTGTTCCTGCCGGCGTACCACCCGCCGACCCTGGCCGCCGACCCGGCGGGCACCGACGTGGCCACCGGCGCGGACGGACTGGTCGACGATCCGCGGCTCGATCCGCTGCGACAGGCCGCCCGGGCGGGCGGGACCACGGTGGTGGTGGGGGCCGCCGTCCGGCACCCCGACGGGCGGCGCACCATCTCCTCCCTCGTCGTCGACGCCACCGGGGTCGCCCGGTCGGCGTACGACAAGCAGCAGCTCTGGGGCGACGAGCGCGACCTGTTCGACGCGGGCCGGCGCGGCGCCACCCTGCTGGTCGACGGCTGGCGGCTCGGCCTGGGCATCTGCTACGACGGCTGCTTCCCCGAGCACGGCCGGGCCGCCGCGGCCGACGGCGCGCACGGTTACCTCTGCCCCAGCGGCTACCTGGCCGGCTCGGCGCACCGGCGCGACCTCTACTACGCCGCCCGCGCCCTCGACAACACCATGTACGTCGTCTTCGCCAACGCCGTCGGCGGCGCCGACCCGTGGCGGTTCAACGGCGGCGCGGCGGTGTACGACCCGGAGGGCCGGCCGCTCGCGCGCGGCGCCGACGCGGGGGAGGACGTGCTGGTGGCGACCCTCGACCCGCGGGCGCTGGCGGCCACCCGGGCGGCGCACACCATGCTCGCCGACCGGCCTGCCGACCAGGGGCTCCCCCGAACGGTGCTGCGCGGCTGACGGACGGCGCAGGGACGCCGGGCCCTGTCGGCGGTGCGCCTCGGTCCCGTAGGGTGCGCGAGTGCCGCTGCTCCTGCTGGACCTGGACAACACCCTGCTCGACCGGACCGGGGCGTTCCGTGCGTGGGGAGAGCGCTTCCTGGACAGCGTCGGCGCGCCGGCCGACGACATCGACTGGCTGCTCTCCATCGACGCCGACGGGCTGACCGACCGGTGGGACGTCGCGGACGCCATCCGGGGCCGGTACGGGTTGAGCATCCCCTCCATCGACCTGGTCGACGAGCTGCACGACGGAGTGGTGGCGAACACCCGGCTGGATCCGCTGGTCGCCTGCGCGCTGCGGATCGCCGACGCCGCGGGCTGGGTGCCGGTGGTGGTCAGCAACGGCGTGGTGCGCCAGCAGGACGCGAAGATCCGCCGCACTGGCCTGGACCGGTACGTGGCGGAATGGGTGATCTCCGAGGAGGCCGGGGTCAGCAAGCCCAACCCGAGGATCTTCGCGCTCGCCGCCCAGCGGGCGCGGATGCCGCTGCGCGGCGCCTGGGTGATCGGGGACAGCCCGGAGGCGGACATCGGCGGGGCGGCCGCCGTCGGCCTGCCCAGCGTCTGGCTGCACCGCGGCCGGACCTGGTCGGACACCCGGTTCGCGCCCACCCGCACGGTGGACGGGCTGATCGCCGCGGTGGCCACGGTGCTCGCCGGCTGAGCCGGCGCGCGTCCCCACCGGGTCCCGGTTAATCGGTTGACCGGGCGGTCGCCCCAGGTGAGCATGGGGGCCGCGCGAGGGCGCAGCCGGGCGGCGCCCGGTCGAGGATTGGAGGTCGGTCATGGCCGTTTTCGCAGGGTCGTTCCACCTGCCTCCACCAGCCTCGATCAAGGGATCAGCGAACCAGTGCGTGAACACGACCTCCCGGCGCGCCAGCGCCATGGCCGCGGCAAGAGCCGCTTCGACGACGACGAACCGTATTACCTGAAGCAGGGCCGGCACGCCGAGCCGGCCCTGACCGAGCCCGACGACGAGCCCGACCCCGAGGACCCCTGGTCCTCCTGGGACGGGGCCGTGCACGGCCCGGAACCGCACCCCGAGTGGCTGGTCACCGAGCTGGCCGCGCGGGACACCGAACTCGGCGTGCTCAAGACCGGCAAGGAGGCGGACGTCCACCTGGTCCGCCGGGCCGTGCCGGAGACCGGCCGGTCCTGCCTGCTGGCGGCGAAACGCTACCGGGACGCCCAGCACCGGCTCTTCCACCGGGACGCCGGCTACCTGGAGGGGCGGCGGGTCCGCCGGTCCCGGGAGAACCGGGCGATGGCCGGGCGGACCGCGTTCGGCCGGCAGATGATCGCCGGGCAGTGGGCGGCGGCCGAGTTCGCGGCGCTGGCCCGGCTCTGGGAGATCGGCGCGGAATCCGGGCGGATCGCGGTGCCGTACCCGGTGCAGCTGCTCGGCACCGAGCTGATGCTGGAGTTCGTCGGGGACGCCGACGAGGGGCAGGCGGCGCCGCGGCTGGCCCAGGTCCGCCCCGAGCCGGCCGAGCTGCGCGACCTGTGGGAGCAGCTGGTCGACGCCCTGGTCGTGCTCGCCCGCGCCGGGTACGCGCACGGCGACCTGTCCCCGTACAACCTGCTGGTGCACCGGGGGCGGCTGGTCATGATCGATCTGCCGCAGGTGGTCGACGTGGTGGCCAACCCGCAGGGGCCGGAGTTCCTCGCCCGGGACGTCAAGGTGGTCGGCGCGTGGTTCACCGCGCGGGGACTGCCCGCCCTGGACGCCGACCCGGCCGCGCTGACCGGGCTGCTGCTGCGCGAGGCGGGCATCTGCTGAGCGGACGGGGTCCCGGGCGGGCCGACCCGCCCGGGACACCGGTTCACTGGAGGTAGCGCTCGACCTCCGGCACCGGGCGCTCGCCCTGGGCGTCCGGGTCGCCATGCGCCTGCCGGGCCGCGCGGCGGCGGCGCAGCAGGTCCCAGCACTGGTCAAGGGATTCCTCCAGCGCCCGCAGCCGTTCCTTGGCCTCGTCGTCGGTGCCGGACTCGTGCTCCTGCGCGGCCGAGCGCAGCCGGTGCTCCTCGTCGACCAGTTCGGAGATCCGGTTCAGGATGGTCATGTCGTCCATGCCCCTGAGCCTGGCACAGGCCGCTCGGACACGCCCACGTTCTGTTCCGCGTCGGCCTGACCGGTCGGGGCAGCGGCACGCGGGGTGGCCCCCCGCGCGGTACGGTGCCACGCCATGATCTCGGTACCGCGCCCGTTCCGCCCGGCCGACGCCCCGGCCGTGGCCACGCTGCTACGGGCCGCCAACCCGCACGTCCTGGTCACCCCGGAGCTGGTCGCCTGGCAGGCGACCGCCGGCCCGGCCGCCGAGCGGTACGCCCTGCTGGTCGCCGAGTCCGCGGGGGAGGTGGTCGGCGTCGCCCGTACCGGGTTGCTGCACGAGAGCGCCGAACCGGACCTGGGCTTCGCCAACGTCACCGTGCATCCGCGACGGCGCGGGGGCGGCGCCGGGTCCGCCCTGCTCGCTGCCGCCGAGCAGCGGCTCGCCAGGGTGGGCGCGCGGACGGCGTACGCCAAGGTGGCCGACGATCCGATGGCGGTCGGCTTCGCCGAGCGGCGGGGCTACCGGCGCGGCCGGCGGGCCCTGTTCCTCCGCCTGGAGCTGGCCGCGGCGGCGCTGCCCGTCCTGCCGGTGCCGCCCGGGGTGGAGCTGGCGACGGCGGCCGACCTGGCCGATCCGCGCCCGTTGTACGAGGCGGACCTGGACGCCGCCCGCGACGAGCCCGGCGATGTGGGCATGGACGACATCAGCTACCCCGACTGGCTGGCCGCCTACTGGCACCGCCCCGACCTGGACCGGGCGCTGACCTGTCTGGCCATCGTGGACGGTGCGGTCGCGGCGTTCAGCCTCGCCCTGACCGACGGCCGTCACGGCTACCAGTCCGGGATGACCGGCACCCGGCCCGCCCACCGTCGGGCCGGCCTGGCCGGGTTGGTCAAAGTCGCCGCGCTGCGCCGAGGCCGCCGGGCCGGCTTCCGGTACGCCGTCACGACCAACGACGCCGGCAACGACGCGATGCTGGCGCTCAACCGGCGGCTCGGCTACCGGACGGTCGGTGGCGAGTGGCGCCACCTGCGGAACCTCTGCGGCTGAGCAATGCCCTGACCGCTCCATTGTCAACAATGGGAATGTTGTTCCGTGAAATATCTTCTTCTCCGTCTTCTGATCCGCCTGTCCGGATGGCATGCTCGGCGGCAACATCACGGGTCATGACGGCGCCGCGACACTTAGATGACCCAGGGGGGCGCACCACGTGGACCAGTCGCATCCGGCACCCGAGCCGACCGGGCAGCTCCGCACCGTCCCTCTGCACCGGATCCTGCCGGGCCTGCTCCGCGATCCCGCCCGCGCGCTGATCGACGTCGGCAACCGGACCGGCGGAGGGGTCGTCCGGCTCAACCTCGGGTCGTTCCGCCCCTACCTGGTCACCCACCCCCGGCACGTGCAGCACGTCCTGCGCGACCGCGCCGACAACTACGAACGAGCTGGCGACGGGCTGTTCTGGCGGCCAATCAAGCGGCTGTTCGGCGAGGGGATCCTCGGTGAGGGTCAGATCTGGTCGGCCAGCCGCCGGATGCTCCAGCCGATGTTCACCGCCAAGCGCGTGGAGGCGCTGATCGACGGGATGGCCGAGGCCATCGGCGACGCCGTGGACGAGTTGGGTGAGCCGTCCCCAGCGGGGCGGACCGTCGACATCGGCGTCGAGCAGTCCCGGATCGTGAGCTGCGCGATCATGCGGGTGCTCTTCGCTGACAAGATCTCCGTGCCGGACGCGATGCGGGTGATCGACGCGCAGGACGTCATCGCCACCGCGGTGATCCCCCGGATCATCGTGCCGTTCGCCCCGCTGTCCCTGCCGATGCCGGGTGACCGCCCGTTCCGCCGGGCGGTGCGCATCGTCGACGACGTGCTGTTGCCCGTCGTCCGGGCGGCCAAGGCGGCGGCCGACGACGGTGACGACATCATCTCCACGCTGTGGCGAGCCCGCACCGAGGACGGTCGGCCGCTCGACGAGCGGCAGGTCCGCAACGACACCGTGGCGATGTTCGCGGCGACCACGGAGACCACCATCAACGTGCTCACCTGGCTCTGGCCCCACCTGGAGCAGCATCCCGACGTCGCCGACCAGCTCTACGCCGAGATCGACCAGGTGCTGGGCGGTGGACCGGTCCGCCGCGAGCACCTGCGCGAACTGACCTACACCAGGATGGTCCTTGACGAGTTGCTGCGGCTGTACCCGATCGGTTGGATCATCCCGCGCCGCGCGGTCGCCGCGGATGTCATCGACGGCGTACCGATCGAGGCCGGCGCCACCATGGTGGCGAGCCCGTTGATCACCCAGCGGATGGCGCAGTTCTGGGAGCGGCCGGACGAGTTCGACCCGGAACGGTTCCGGCCGGAGCGCGTCCGCGCCCGTCACCGGTACGCCCACTTCCCCTTCGGTGGCGGCCCACACCAGTGCCTCGGGATGAACCTGTTCTACCTGGAGGCGCAGCTCATCCTCGCCACGATGCTCAGCCGGTACCAGTTCCGGTTGCGCCGCCCGGGCGTGCCCGGCCTGCGGTTGGCCGCGGCGCTCCGGCCGCGCGAACGGGTCGAGCTGACCCTGCTGGCCACCCGGACGGCGACTGAGAGGGCATGACCAGAGTGGATGTACAGGGCGGCCAGCTCGCTTCGGCCGCGGAACAGGGACGGATCTGCGCGCTCGCCGCCCGGGGACAGCGGGACCTGCAGCGGCGGGCCGGCGCCCATCCCGATCTCTTTCCCAGCAAGCCCTTCGACGCGGCACTGTTCAGCAGCATCGCGCTGGCCATGGCGTTCAGCGCGCCGTGGTGCACCGCCGAGGAGCTCGCTCTCACCGGCCGCGCGGTGCTCTGGGGCTTCGCGGTCGACTGGCAGGTCGACCACCTGGCGACGTCCCGGTCAGAGCTCGATCGGATCACGGAGACGTGCCTGGCGGTGGCCGACGGCGCCGCGGCCGACGATCCGCTGGGACGGTTCCTCGCCGAACTGCGCGACGACCTCGCCGCCTCCCCGGCCTTCGCCGGACTGCGGGGCCTATGGCGGGAGGAGATCGGTCGCACCCTGACCGCCATGGCACGCGAGTGGGACTGGAAGACCGCGGCGGAAGACGGGACCGCGCGACCACCCACCCTGACCCAGTACCTCGCGAACGCCGACAATCTTGCCGCCACGGTGGTCAACGTCGCCCACTGGATCCACGCCGGATCGTCCGAGACGCACCGCCAGCTGCCACGACTCGTGACCGTGAGCGACGAGGTGCAACGGGCCCTGCGGTTGGTCAATGACTTGGGCACCTATGAACGCGACCTCGAATGGGGGGACCTCAACGCGATCATGCTGGTGGACGACCGCGCGGAGATCGAACGGCGGACGGCGGCGCAGATCGACCACTGCCGACACCTGCTGGCCGAGCTGGCGCCCAGCTGCCCTCGGGAGGCCGACTACCTGTCCCGGCAGCTGGGGTTCACCAGTGGCTTCTACCGCCTCACCGACTTCTGGGGAACCCGGTGAACATGGCCGGCGACCGTCGGGTGGCCGCCTGTCGGAGCGGTGGCGGGAAGCTGCCCGACGACGCACGCGGGCACGCCGGTCAGGTCCGGGAACTGATCGCGGCGATGGCGCGGAATCCGTCCGGGGAAACCTCGGCGTCCGTCTACGAGACCGCCCGCCTGGTCGGCCTCGCGCCCTGGCTGCCCGGCCACGACGTGCGGATCGTCTGGCTGCTCGACCGGCAGCGGGCCGACGGTGGCTGGGGCGGTCCGGAGGGATACGCCCTGGTGCCGAGCCTGAGCGCCACCGATGCCCTGTTGACGGTGCTCAGTCGCGGGGGCGGTCCGGGGCTGGCTGCGGAACTGGTCCGCGCCGCCGATCGGGGCCTGCGTTTCGTGGCCGGTCGCCTCGGTGACCCGGCCGCGCCGGCACTGCCCGACCTGCCGGCCACCGATCTGATCGTGCCGGCGCTGCTGGAGTCGATCGACGGATGGCTGAACGGCCCGGAGGGCCCGCCGGCGGGTCTGGAGGCGTGGCGCGACCGTCCCCGGCTCCCCCTTCCGGCCGGCCTGGACTCCGGCCGGCTGGACCGGGTACGGAGCCTGTTGGGGGCCGGTCGACCGGTCCCCGAGAAGCTGGCGCACGCCCTCGAGGTGGCTGGCGACCGGGCCCGACGGGCGGCCGGCGTCTCGCCGACGGGTCCGGGAACGATCGGCGCGTCACCGGCGGCCACCGCCGCCTGGATCGGACACCCCGACGACCCGGGCGGATCCGCCTCGGACTACCTGCGGGACGTCGGCCGGCGCGGCCCGGTGCCGTGCGCCAGCCCGATCGCCGTCTTCGAACGCGCCTGGGTGCTCAGCATCCTCACCCGGGCGGGGGTGCCGATGACGGTGCCCGCCGCGCTGGTGGGTGAGCTGCGGGCCGCCGTCGGGCCGGTCGGCGCCGCCACCGGGCCCGGCCTGCCGGCCGACGCCGACACCACCTCGGTGACCCTGTACGCCCTCGCCCGGCTGGGCGTGCCGGTCGACCCGTCCAGCCTCCGGTCCTACGACACCGGTGCCCACTTCTGCACGTGGCGGGGGGAGGACGGGGCCTCCGTCACCACCAACGCCCACGTGCTCGACGCCCTCGGTCACCACCTCACGCACGGCGGCCCGGCGGTCCACCCCCGCGTCGCGGCCACCGCGGACCGGGTCGCCGCCTGGCTGGTCGCCCGACAGCAGGCTGATGGGCGGTGGTCCGACCGGTGGCACGCGTCTTCCTACTACGCCACGTACTGCGCGATGCTCGCCCTCGGCGACCACGTCCAAAGCGCCGGGGCACGCACCGCCGTCGGGCGGGCCACCGACTGGCTGCTGGACACCCAGCGGCCGGACGGATCCTGGGGACGGTGGGCCGGCACCGCGGAGGAGACCGCGTACGCCGTGCTGGCGCTGCTGGCCGCCGACCGGTCGTTCGACCAAAAGGTCGTCGCGGCCGTCGCCGACGGACGACGTCGGCTGTCCGAGCTGGACGGCCAGGATGGCGAGCCAGCGTTGTGGCACGACAAGGACCTGTACCGGCCGACGCTGATCGTGCGTGCGGCGGTGCTCGCCGCACTGTGGTCCGGCGACGGGACGACCGGCCCAGCACCCCGCGCCAACCCTGCCATGATCAGCAACGCTTGAGACAACTTCCGGACACTGCTAGCGTGCGCCGGGGTCGATCGGAACGTCGACGACTCAACTCGGGCACGTGACCGAATATCCGGCCAGGACGGTGTGATGAGTTCCCGCAGTACGAATCTCCGTACCAAAGTCATCGCCCTGCTCATGTCGCTGATCGCACTGTGGGCCTTCGCGGCGTGGGTGACCGCCCGGGACGGCTTCACTCTGCTCGGTGTCCAGACGCTCAACTCACGGGTCTTCGAGCCGAGCGATCCGCTGCTGCTGCAGCTGCAGAACGAGCGGCGGTTGTCGCTGTCGTACCTGGGACAGGCCGACCCGGACCAGCTCAAGGAGCTGGTCGCGCAACGGCAGCGGACCGACGAGACCGCCTCGACGCTGTGGAAGTCCACCCAGGACTGGCGGACCAAGCTGCCGGCGAGCGACCAGCTCCAACAGCGGATCGCTGAGCTTCGGACGGAGGTCGAGCAGCTCGGCGGCATCCGGGCCGAGGTGGGGCGGAGAACCATCGACCGGACCGAGACGTTGGCCGCGTACAACGGGGCGATCGACGCGATCTTCGGGGTCTTCGACGCGCTCGGCGGTCTGGACGACGAAGAGATCGCCCGGGACACCGCCGCGCTGATCGACCTGAACCGGGCCCGCGAGCTGCTGTCGCAGGAGGACGCGCTGCTGACGGGTGTCCTGGCGGCCCACCGGATGACCGTGGCCGAGCAGACCGCCTTCGCCCGGCTGGTCGGTGCGCAGCGGTACCTCGCCGAGCGCACGGCGAACGATCTGCCCTCGAGGGACCGCGGCCGCTATCAAACAATGATCGACGGCGCCGCGTTCCAACAGCTGCGCGGCCTGGAGGACCGGATCCTGGCGGCCAAGGGCAGCGACGTCAGGCCGCCCGTGGCGGCACCGGCGTGGCAGGGCGCCGCCCCGCAGGCGATGGAGGACCTTCGCGGCGTCATTCTCGCTGGCGGCGAGGACATCGTGTCCCGGGCCACCCCGGTCGCCGTCATGGTGATCGTGCGGCTGGTGCTGGCGGCAGGCCTCGGCCTGCTCGCCGTCATCGCGTCCATCGTGGTCTCGATCACCACCACCCGGACGCTGGTCCAGCAACTGGAGCGGCTGCGTGAGGCGGCCTTCCGGCTGGCCAACGAGCGGCTGCCCGGCGTGGTGGAGCGGCTGGGGCACGGCGAGGAGGTCGACGTCGCCCGGGAGGCGCCGCCGTTGCAGTTCGGCGACGACGAGATCGGCCAGGTGGGCAAGGCCTTCAACGCCGTGCAGGAGACCGCGATCCGGACCGCCGTCGAGCAGGCCGAGCTGCGCCGCAGCGTCCGTGAGGTGTTCCTCAGCCTGGCCCGGCGCACCCAGGCGCTGGTCCACCGCCAGCTCACCCTGCTCGACGCGATGGAACGCCGCGAGCACGACGCCGAGGAGCTGGAGGACCTGTTCCGGGTGGACCACCTGGCCACCCGGATGCGGCGCAACGCGGAGAACCTGATCGTGCTCTCCGGCTCCACCCCGGGCCGGTCCTGGCGCCGCAACGTGCCGATGGTCGACGTGGTCCGCGGCGCGGTGGCCGAGGTCGAGGACTACACCCGGGTCAACGTGCTGCCGCTGGGTCCGGTGTCGCTGGCCGGCCGGGCCGTCGGTGACGTCATCCACCTGCTGGCCGAGCTCATCGAGAACGGGCTGTCGTTCTCGCCCCCGCACACCACCGTGGAGGTGCGCGGCCAACTGGTGGCCAACGGGTTCGCCATCGAGATCGAGGACCGGGGCCTCGGCATGAACACGGAGGACCTCGCCGCCGCCAACCACCGGATCGTCGACAAGTCCGAGCTGAACCTGGCCCATGCCGCCCGGCTCGGCCTCTACGTGGTCAGCCGGCTCACCGGACGGCACGGCGTGCGGGTGCAGCTCAAGGAGTCCGCGTACGGCGGCACGACGGCGGTGGTGCTGATCCCGCTCGACCTGGTCACCGATCACGGCCCCGACCCGATCAGCTCCGGCGCGTTCCGGGCGGGCTCGGGAACCGGCGTGCCCGCCGTGTCGGGCCCGGCCGACCGGTCCGAGCCGACCGGCGAGCTGCTCACCGCGCCGGTGGCGTTGGTCGAGCCGCCCCGGCCGACGACGCCGGACGCCGAGCGTCGGGACGACGAAGGCGACGACCTGCCGGCCGGGTCGGGCCCCGTGCCCGGCCGCGCCGTGGCGGCCGGGCCGGGCGAGCTGCCGGCGACGGAGGCGGGGCTGCCGACGCGTACCCGCCGGACCGCGCCGCCGGGGCTCGACGATCCGACGTTCCCGACCGGCCTGCCGGTGCGGGCCGGGGGGTCCACCGGGGACGGTGGCGTCGCTCCGGCGGCGGACGGCTCCGCGGCGGACGCGACCGACGTTGGCCGGGAGGAGCCGGCCCGGACCGAATCCGGGCTGCCGGTGCGGGTACGGCAGGCGAGCATCGTGCCGGAGCTGCGTGACGAACCGTCCGTTTCGGACGCTGACCCGGACGAGGACACGCTGCGCCCTCCGGAGCAGGTGCGCCGGATGATGAGCTCCTACCAGAGCGGTATCCGACGCGGCCGGACCGACGCGGCGCGGTTGCTCGGCGGGGCGGCGCGCGGGCCCGGGAGCGGGCCCGACACGGGGGACGAGTAGGCGACCTGAGGACGACGCCGGCCCGGCGGCACCCGAGGCCGGCCGGTACGGCGGAGCGAGCACGGCGACACCAGCCGGGAGAAGAGGACGACGAGTGGCGCAGAAGACGGCTTCGAGCGCGGACCTGACGTGGCTGCTGGATGATCTGGTCGGCCGGGTGAAGCAGGCGGAGCACGCCGTGGCGCTCTCCACCGACGGCCTGCTGATGGCCTCATCGCAGGGGCTGAGCCGGGACGACGGCGAGCACCTGGCGGCGATGGCGGCCGGCATCCAGAGCCTGGCCCGGGGCGCGGGCAAACGGTTCGGTGGCGGTCAGGTGCAGCAGACGATCATCGAGATGCAGTCGTCTTTCCTGTTCGTCATGGCGGCGGGCCGCAACGCCTGCCTGGCGGTGCTGGCTTCCGAGGACGCCGACGTGGGCCTGATCGCGTACGAGATGGCGATGCTGGTCACCCGGGTCGGCAGGTTCGTCGCCTCGCCGACCCGGGCGCCCGAGCAGTCGAGCGGCGAGACTCCGACGCGATGATCGCCCAGGGAGACTCCGCGGAGCACGAGTGGGTGGACGAGCATGCGGGCCCGGTGGTGCGCCCGTATGCGGTGACCCGGGGCCGGGCCCGTCCGGTCACCGGCACGTTCGACCTGATCTCCCTGGTGATGGCGACCCGGGCCGACGTGGCGTCGGAGTCGGGGCTGGGCCCCGAACACGTGGCCATTGTGGGCCTCTGCCAGCGGATGCAGTCCGTGGCGGAGATCGCCGCTCACCTCGACCTGCCGGTGGGCACCGTCCGGGTCCTCCTTGGTGACCTGGTGGCCCGCACCCTGGTGCAGGTCCGTGAGCCGCGCGGCACCACCGCCGGCCTTCCCGACGACAGCGTTTTCGAGGCGGTTATCAATGGACTTCGGGCCCTCTGAGCGGCCGGCGGGAGCGGCGCCGTTGCCCACCGCGATCAAGATTCTGATCGCCGGTGGTTTCGGCGTGGGCAAGACCACCATGGTCGGCGCGGTCAGCGAGACCCGTCCGCTGCGGACGGAGGAGGTGCTGACCGAGACCGGGGTGGGGATCGACGACCTTTCCGGCGTCGAGGAGAAGGGCACCACCACCGTCGCGATGGACTTCGGTCGGATCACCATCAGCGACGACCTGGTGCTCTACGTCTTCGGCACCCCGGGCCAGGACCGGTTCTGGTTCGTCTGGGACGAGCTTGCGCTGGGCGCCATCGGGGCGGTGGTGCTCGCCGACACCCGCCGGTTGGCCGACTGCTTTCCGTCGATCGACTACTTCGAGGGCCGGGGCACGCCGTTCGTGGTGGCGGTGAACTGCTTCGAGGGCGCCGAGCAGCACCGGCTGGGCGAGGTGCAGGCGGCGCTCAACCTCGACCCGGTGGTGCCGGTGGTGCTCTGCGACGCCCGGCAGCGGGAGTCGAGCAAGGAGGTGCTCATCACGCTGCTGGAGCACGCCATGAAGACCCGCGAGGCCCGCCGCCGCGCCGCCGGGGACTGACCCCGTCCGGATGCGGAAAGGGCCCCTCCCCGCTTGGGTCGCGGGAAGGGGCCCTTTCGGTGTACGTCAGCTGGCGATCATGCGCCGCAGCACGTACTGCAGGATGCCGCCGTGCCGGTAGTAGTCCGCCTCACCAGGAGTGTCGATCCGGACCACGCCGTCGAACTCCACGCCGGTGTCGGTGGTGACCTTCACCGTGCGCGGGACCTCGCCGTCGTTCAGCGCGGTCACGCCGGTGATGGTGAAGGTCTCCGTGCCGGTGAGCCCGAGCGACTCCGCGGTGGTGTCGACGGGGAACTGCAGCGGCAGGACGCCCATGCCGATCAGGTTCGAGCGGTGGATCCGCTCGTACGACTCGGCGACGACCGCCTTGACACCGAGCAGCATGGTGCCCTTGGCCGCCCAGTCGCGGGACGAGCCGGAGCCGTACTCCTTGCCGGCCAGGATGACCAGCGGGACGCCCGCCTCCTGGTACGCCGTGGAGGCGTCGTAGATCGAGGTCTGCTCGCCGGTCAGGTGGTTGACGGTGAAGCCACCCTCCACCCCCGGGACCAGCTGGTTGCGCAGCCGGATATTGGCGAAGGTGCCCCGGATCATCACCTCGTGGTTGCCGCGGCGGGAGCCGTACGAGTTGAACTCGTGGCGCGGCACGCCGTGCTCGGCGAGGTACTTCCCGGCGGGGGAGTCGGCCTTGATCGAGCCGGCCGGGGAGATGTGGTCGGTGGTCACCGAGTCGCCGAGCTTGGCCAGCACGCGCGCCGGACCGATGTCGGAAACAGGCGCCGGCAGGCGCCCCATGCCCTCGAAGTACGGGGGCTTGCGGACGTAGGTGGACCCGCCCTCCCAGGCGAACGTGTCACCGGTCGGGGTCGGCAGCGACTGCCACCGCTCGTCGCCGGTGAAGACGTCCGCGTACGCGGCGCTGAAGCCGGTGGCGCCGATCGCCTGGGCGATGACGTCCTGGATCTCGGCGCTGTTCGGCCAGATGTCGCGCAGGAAGACCGGGTTGCCCTGGCTGTCCTCGCCGAGCGGCTCGTTGGCCAGGTCGATGTCCATCGTGCCGGCCAGCGCGTACGCGACCACCAGCGGCGGGGACGCCAGGTAGTTCATCTTGACGTCCGGGTTGATCCGGCCCTCGAAGTTCCGGTTGCCCGACAGCACGGACACGACGGCGAGGTCGCCCTCGTTGACCGCGGCGGAGACCTCCTCCGGCAGCGGGCCGGAGTTGCCGATGCAGGTGGTGCAGCCGTAGCCGACCAGATTGAAGCCGAGCTTGTCGAGGTACGGCGTGAGGCCGGCGCGCTCGTAGTAGTCCATGACGACCTTGGAGCCCGGCGCCAGGGTGGTCTTCACCCACGGCTTGCGGGTCAGGCCCTTGTCCACCGCGTTGCGGGCGAGCAGCGCGGCACCGATCATCACCTGCGGGTTGGAGGTGTTGGTGCAGGAGGTGATCGCGGCGATCACCACGGCGCCGTGGTCCAACTCGTACTCGACTCCGTCGGCGCTGGTCACCCGGATCGGGTTGCTGGCCCGACCGCCGGAGCCGACCGCCGCGGTCTCCAGGTCGCGCGGCTCGTCGGCCGGGTCGCTGAATTCGTTGGCCGGCGGGTCGCTGGCCGGGAAGGACTCGGCGCTGGCCTCGTCGGCCGGGCCGTGCGCGCCGGACGGCAGCTTCTCGCGGGGTACGGCCGGCTTGAGGTCGCGCTCGCCGGCGGAGTCGTCCGCCACGTAGTCGGTCAGCGCGGAGCGGAACAGCGTCTTGGCGCTGCCCAGCGGCACCCGGTCCTGCGGGCGCTTCGGGCCGGCCAGGGACGGCTCGATGGTGCCCAGGTCGAGCTCCAGCCGCTCGGAGTACTCCGGCTCGTGGTCCGGGTCGTGCCAGAGGCCCTGCTCCTTGGCGTACGCCTCGACGAGCCCGACCTGCTGCGGGTCGCGGCCGGTCAGCTCCAGGTAGCGGATGGTCTCCGCGTCGATCGGGAAGATCGCGACGGTGGAGCCGTACTCCGGGGACATGTTGCCGATGGTGGCCCGGTTGGCCAGCGGTACGGCGCCCACGCCGGGGCCGTAGAACTCGACGAACTTGCCCACCACGCCGTGCCTGCGCAGCATTTCGGTGATGGTGAGCACCAGGTCGGTGGCGGTGGTGCCGGCCGGCATCTCGCCGGAGAGCTTGAAGCCGACGACCCGCGGGATGAGCATGCTGACCGGCTGGCCGAGCATGGCGGCCTCGGCCTCGATGCCGCCGACGCCCCAGCCGAGCACGCCCAGGCCGTTGACCATGGTGGTGTGCGAGTCGGTGCCGACCACGGTGTCCGGGTACGCCTGGCCGTTGCGCTCCATGATCGTCCGGGCCAGGTACTCGATGTTGACCTGGTGCACGATGCCGGTGCCCGGCGGCACGACCTTGAACTCGTTGAACGCGGTCTGGCCCCAGCGCAGGAACTGGTAGCGCTCCTTGTTGCGCTCGTACTCCAGCTCGACGTTGCGCGCGAAGGCGTCCTCGCGGCCGAAGAGGTCGGCGATGACGGAGTGGTCGATGACCAGCTCGGCCGGGGCGAGCGGGTTCACCTTGGCGGCGTCGCCGCCGAGGTCGCGGACGGCCTCCCGCATGGTGGCCAGGTCGACGACGCAGGGCACGCCGGTGAAGTCCTGCATGAGCACCCGCGCCGGGGTGAACTGGATCTCCACGCTCGGGGCGGCGGTGGGGTCCCACCCGCCGAGCTCGCGGATGTGGTCGGCGGTGATGTTCGCGCCGTCCTCGGTCCGCAGCAGGTTCTCCAGGAGGATCTTCAAGCTGTAGGGCAGCCGGTCGTGGCCCACCACCTTGTCGATCTTGAAAATCTCGTAGCTCGCGTCTCCGACGCGTAGCTGGGTCTTCGCACCGAAGGTGTCGAGGCTCGCCACGTCGTACTCCTTCACACCAGCGACCGTGAGTAGTCCTGAGCAGTCTGGCGCACCGGCCGGGGCGACGCCCCGGTTAGGTGACACTTACCGCTGATTCTCCGCTTCCAACAAAACCGTACGTCCGTCTTGCTATTCACGCAACCTCATGCCAGCTTGTGGGACGAGGAGGCCACCATGATCCATCACGTCCTGCTCGCCTGCCCACCCGGCTCCGAGGCCGCATCCCGGGCGTTCTACGCCGGCCTGCTCGGCATGATCGAGAAGCCCAAGCCGCCGGCCCTCGCCGCCCGCGGTGGTTGCTGGTTCACCGGGTACGACGCCGAACTGCACCTTGGCGTCGAACCGGACTTCCGGCCGGCCCGCAAGGCCCACCCGGCGCTGCTCCGCCCCGACCTCGACGACCTCGCCGCCCGGCTGGCCGCCGCCGGCCACCCGGTCACCTGGGGTGACGACGAGGTCCCCGGCATGCGGCGCTTCCACACCCACGACCCGCACGGCAATCGTCTCGAGTTCCTCGCCCCGATCGCCGGCTGACCGCCCCGCCGAGCCGTGCCGAACGGCCGGGGAGCGTGCTGTCGACGGGCGCCGGCCCCGGACGGGCGGTCGGTGCGGGAGCGGGCGGTTCGGACGTCGCGGCGAGGGTAGGGTTCGAGGTCGGACCGGAAGGGGTGGCGGTGGTCGACGTACAGCACTGGCTCTCCGCGCTGCCGCCGGGCGTGGTCTACCTGATCGTCGCCGCGGTGATCGGCGTGGAAAGCATGGGCGTGCCGCTGCCCGGCGAGATCGTCCTGGTCAGCTCCGCCCTGCTCGCGGCGGCCGGCGTGGTCGAGCCGGAGTGGGTCGCCACCGCCGCGGCGGCCGGCGCCATCGTCGGCGACTCGGTCGGGTACGCGGTGGGCCGCCGGGGCGGTCGTCCGCTGCTGGCCCGGCTGGGCCGGCGCTTCCCCCGACATCTCGGCCCCGCGCAGATCGCCAGCGCCGAGCAGAGCTTCGCCCGGCACGGTGTCTGGGCGGTCTTCTTCGGCCGCTTCGTGGCGCTGCTGCGGATCCTCGCCGGCCCGCTGGCGGGCGCGCTGCACGTGCCGTACCGCCGGTTCCTGCTGGCGAACGCGGCCGGCGGCCTGGTCTGGGCCTTCGGCACGACCTACCTGCTCTTCACCGTGGGCCGGGCGGCCGAACACTGGCTCAAGGACATCTCGTGGGCCGGCCTGGTCGTCGCGATCCTCGCCGGGTTGGGCAGCACCTGGTGGCTGCGCCGCCGGGCCCATCGGCTCGACCCGGCGAAGGCGGCCGACGAGGCCGAGCCGGTCCGCGCCGGCAGCGAGCGCTGACCCGTCCCCGGCGCGCATACCCGGACACGACGACAGGGCCGGCCCCCGGTTGGGGGTCGGCCCTGTCGTGGTTGGTGCTGTGGGGTGGGTCAGGAGGTGGTGTAGCCGCGGGTGGCGATCCAGTCGGCGAGGTTGTCGACGCTGATGCGGTAG
>NZ_JAPFQV010000040.1:0-60041 GCF_033804685.1 Micromonospora sp. RTP1Z1 | reverse complement strand
CTCGGCGGCCGCGCACGCGGCGAGCGGGGCGCTGCCGCTGGCCGGCGACGGCCCCGGCCTGCGCCGGGACGTGGACACCGCGGCCGACCTGGCCGCGGCCGCCCGACTCGGCCTCGGCCCGCGCACCGCGGCGCTGCTCGGGGCCGGCGCCGCCGCCACCCCGGCCTGACCCGCCCGGTGTACGGTGCTGGCATGCAGGGCACGGTGGCCACCTACGACGCGTCGACCCGCAGCGGGGTGCTGCTCCTCGACGACGGCACCGAGCTGGCCTTTCCGGCCCGCGCCTTCGACGCCTCCGGGCTGCGCCTGCTCCGGCTCGGCCAGCGGGTACGCATCGACGTCGATGCGACGGGCGCGGTGGTCCGGGTGACGTTGCCGACGATGGCCTGATCACCCCGGCCAAGTTCATTTTGCGTTAACCAAAAACGGGTGATTATGAGCAGGTGAGCACCCCTCGCGAGCAACCCGACCGCCCGCAGCACGCCACCGACCCGGCTGAGCCCCGCAACGGCGCCCGCACCCGCGACGTCGACGGCCGCTTCCGTACCCTCCACGCCCCGGAGGAGACCCCGCTCCGGGAGCCGGACTCCCCCGACGCCGCGGCCGCCTCGGCCGGCCTGGAGGAGGTGCTCGACCCGGTCACCGGGCCGGACCTCCGCCCTCCGGCCGGTGCCGACGCCGAGCCGTCACCGGCGCCGCCGCTGCCCGAGGACCGGTTCCTCAACCGGGAGCTCTCCTGGCTGGACTTCAACGCCCGGGTGCTGACGCTGGCCGAGGACCCGCGTACCCCGCTGTTGGAGCGGGCCAAGTTCCTGGCCATCTTCGCCGGCAACCTGGACGAGTTCTACATGGTGCGGGTCGCCGGGCTGAAGCGCCGGCTCTCCGCCGGCCTGCCGGTCCGCGGCGGGGACCGGCTGCCGCTGCGGACCCAGCTGGAGCTGATCGCGGAGCGGACCGCCGACCTGACGGCCCGGCACGCCGGCTGCTTCGTCGACGACGTGCTGCCGAAGCTGGCCGCCGAGGACATCCGGATCCTGCGCTGGAGCGAGCTGGACGACCCCGAGCGGGAGCGGCTGCGCACCTGGTTCCGGGAGCACATCTTCCCGGTGCTCACCCCGCTCGCCGTCGACCCGGCGCACCCGTTCCCGTACATCTCCGGGCGGTCGCTCAACCTGGCCGTGTCGGTACGCGACCCGGACGGCGGGTCGGAGCTCTTCGCCCGGGTGAAGGTGCCCAACAACGTGCCCCGGTTCGTGCGGGTGGCGCGGGACTCCCCGGGCGTGCGGTTCCTGCCGGTGGAGGACCTCATCTCGGTGCACCTCGGGCAGCTCTTCTCCGGCATGCAGGTGGTGGAGTGCCACCTGTTCCGGGTCACCCGCAACGCCGAGGTGGAGGTCGACGAGGACCGCGACGAGGACCTGCTCCAGGCCCTGGAGCGGGAGCTGGCCCGGCGCCGGTTCGGCCCGCCGGTCCGCCTGGAGGTCACCGCGTCGATCTCCGACCGCATGCTGGAGCTGCTCGTCCGCGAGCTGGACATGGACGGCCAGGACGTGCTGCGGGTCCGCGGCCTGCTCGACCTCTCCGCCCTCTGGCAGGTGTACGGCGAGGCGGACCGCCCGGCACTGAAGGACCCGCCGTTCGTGCCCGCCACCCATCCCCGGCTCGCCGAGGGCGAGGTGCCGCGCAGCGTCTTCGCCACGCTGCGGGACGGGGACGTGCTGGTGCACCACCCGTACCACTCGTTCGCGACCAGCGTGCAGCGCTTCATCGAGCAGGCCGCCGCCGACCCGAACGTGCTCGCCATCAAGCAGACCCTGTACCGGACCAGCGGCGACTCCCCCATCGTCGACGCGCTGGTCGACGCCGCCGCCGCCGGCAAGCAGGTGGTGGTCCTGGTCGAACTGAAGGCCCGCTTCGACGAGGTGGCCAACATCGGCTGGGCCCGCACCCTGGAACGCGCCGGCTGCCACGTCGTCTACGGCCTGGTCGGGCTGAAGACCCACTGCAAGACCGCCCTGGTGGTACGCCAGGAGGGCAATCAGATCCGCCGCTACTGCCACATCGGCACCGGCAACTACCACCCGAAGACCGCCCGGCTCTACGAGGACTTCGGCGTGCTCACCGCCGACCCGGAGATCGGCGCCGACCTGACCGACCTGTTCAACGTGCTGACCGGGTACAGCCGGCAGACCGCCTACCGGCGGCTGCTGGTGGCGCCGCAGGGCATCCGCAGCGGCCTGCTCGAGCGGATCGAGCGGGAGATCCACCACGTCCGGCTGGGCATGCCGGGGCTGGTGCAGTTCAAGGTGAACTCGCTGGTCGACGAGGGGATCACCGATGCGCTGTACCGGGCGTCCCGCGCCGGGGTCCACGTCGACCTGCTGATCCGGGGCATGTGCACGCTGCGGCCCGGGGTGCCGGGGCTGTCGGAGAACGTCCGGGTCCGCTCGATCCTCGGCCGGTTCCTGGAGCACTCGCGGATCTTCCGGTTCGGCAACAACGGCGACGCCGAGTTCTGGATGGGCTCGGCCGACCTGATGCACCGCAACCTGGATCGCCGGGTGGAGGCGCTGGTGCAGGTGAGCGACCCGGTCGCCCGGGCCGAGCTGGACCACGTGCTGACCACCGCGATGAGCCCGGAGGTGGAGGCGTTCGAGCTGGCGGGGGACGGCACCTGGACCCGGCGTACCGGCACCGACGACGCACCCCTGACGCACCTGCAGGAGTTGCTGCTGCAACGGGTCGGCGGGACGGCTGGCTGAGCGGGCCACGGCGGGCACCGGCCGGGCTTACGGTGGGCGGATGACGGACGAGGAGCCGGTGGGCATCCGGGCGGCCGGCGGGGTCGCCTGGCGGCCGGGTGCCCGTGGCGTCGAGGTCTGCCTCGTGCACCGGCCCCGGTACGGCGACTGGTCGCTGCCCAAGGGCAAGCTGGAGTCCGGCGAGCACCCGCTCCTGGCGGCGGTCCGCGAGATGGCCGAGGAGACCGATGTCCGGGCGGTGCCGCAGGTCCGGCTGCCTACCGTCCGCTACCGCAGCGAGGGCCGTCCCAAGCGGGTGGACCACTGGTCTATGCGGGCGGTGACCGCCGGCGGTTTCCAGCCGGACACCGAGGTCGACGAGGTGCGCTGGCTCCCCGTCGACGAGGCGATACGCCTGGTCAGCTACCCGCACGACGCCGAGGTGCTCGCCGCGTTCGCGGCGCTGCCGCCGGTGACGGCCACGGTGCTGCTGGTCCGGCACGCGCACGCCGGCAAGCGGGGCACCTGGTCCGGGCCGGACACCGGCCGGCCGCTGGACGCCACCGGGTGGGCCCAGGCGCAGGCGCTGGCCGGGCTGGTGGCCCTGGTCCGCCCGGTACGCCTGCTGTCCGCCTCGGCCCGCCGCTGCCTGCAGACCCTGGATCCGGCCGCCGCTCTGCTGGACCTGCCGATCGAGGTGGTCGGCGACTTCGACGAGCCGAAACCCGGCCAGCAGCCGGAAGAGTGCGCGCTGGCCGCCGCCGCGTGCCTCGCCGCGCTGGCCGCCGCCGGGGAGCCGGTGGCGGTGTGCAGCCAGGGCAGGGTGCTGCCGGCGGCCCTGGAACGGCTGGCCGGGCGGGCGGGCGACTTCACCACCCCGAAGGGCGGCGGGTGGCTGCTCGCCTTCACCGGTGACCGCCTGCTCGCCGCCGACCGGCTCTGAGCCGCCCCGGCCGCCTGGCGGGACCGGCGGCGCGGTCAGGGCAGGGTCAGGGTGACCGCGACCGGGAGGTGGTCGCTGGCCGTACCGCCGCCTTTTTTCGGAACCGACGGGGGTGTTCGGCACGGCGATTGTGCGTGCGGCCCGGGTCGTCGGTCAACGGGGGCGCTGCGGTCGTACGCGAAAAGGGCGCCCACCACGACGGTGGGCGCCCTCCGGGTCGGAGCCGGTCAGCGCCGGGCGGCCGCCTTCTTGGCCGGCGCCTTCTTCGCGGGCGCCTTCGCGGGCGCCTTCTTGGCCGCCGTGCTCTTGGCGGCGGTGGTCCTCTTGGCCGCGGGCGCCTTCTTGGCCGCGGGCGCCTTCTTCGCCGCGGGCGCCTTCTTGGCCGCGGGCGCCTTCTTGGCCGCGGCCTTGGTCGCCGCGGCGGTCTTCTTCGCCGGGGCGGCCTTCTTGGTGGCTGCGGTGGTCTTGGCGGCCTTCGCCGCGGTGGTCTTCTTGGCGGCGGCAGCCGTGGTGGTCTTCTTCGCGGCGGTCACCTTGGCCCCGGCCGCCTTCGCGGCGGTGGTCTTGGCGGCGGCCGCGGCGGTCTTCTTGGCGGCGGCCGTGGCCTTCGGCGCCTTGCCGCTGGCCACCATCTCCTTGAAGCCGGCGCCCGGGCGGAAGGTCGGTACGGAGGTCTTCTTGACCTTCACCGCCTCACCGGTCCGCGGGTTACGCGCTGTTCGGGCGCCCCGGACGCGCTTTTCGAACGCTCCGAATCCGGTGATCGCCACCTTCTCGCCCTTGGTGACCGCCGCCTGGACCTCAGCGAGAACCGCGTCGAGCGCGGTCGACGCCGTCTTCCGGTCCCCCAGGCGAACGGCGAGCGCCTCGATGAGCTCGGCCTTGTTCACGACTTCCTCCCGACGATTGTGCAACTGACTCGACGCGAGCCATTCTGCGCGCACGGTATGCCCGATGCTGCCTGGACACAAACATTCGGTGGAAAAAAGCCCTTGCGTCGTAACGGATTCGCCCCTACCGGCCGGGCCGGTAGGGGCGAAAACCGATGTGGGGTCCGGCGTACGGCTATGCCACCGACGGCAGGAACGACGGCCGGGACGCCTCGAAGGCACTGATCTCGGCCGAGTGCCGGAGGGTGAGTCCAATGTCATCCAAGCCCTCGATCAGCCGCCAGCGACTGTGGTCGTCCAGGGGGAACGCCCAGGTGGCGTCCCCGGCCCGGACCTGGCGGGCGGTGAGGTCGACGGTGATCGGGGTGGTCGGGTCGGATTCCACCAGACCCCAGAGTTCCTCGACGGCTTTCAATTCCAGCTCCACCGGAAGGAGTCCTTCCTTGAGCGCGTTGCCGCGGAAGATGTCACCGAAGCGGGGAGAGATCACGGCGCGGAAGCCCCAGTCCCGCAGCGCCCAGACGGCGTGCTCCCGGGAGGAGCCGGTGCCGAACTCGGGACCGGCGATGAGAATCGACGCACCGGAATGGGCGGGATCGTTGAGCACGAATGCTCGGTCCTCCCGCCACGCGTTGAAGAGCCCGTCCGCGAAACCGGTCCGGGTCACCCGCTTGAGGTACACGGCGGGGATGATCTGGTCGGTGTCCACGTTGGAGCGGCGCAGCGGCACGGCGGTGCCGGTGTGGGTGGTGAACTTGTCCATCGCGAGCAGCTGCCCTTCTACAGGTCGGCGGGGGCGGCCAGCCGGCCGACCACGGCGGTGGCGGCGGCGACCGGCGGGGACACCAGGTGGGTACGCCCGCCCCGGCCCTGGCGGCCCTCGAAGTTGCGGTTGGAGGTGGAGGCCGAGCGCTGGCCCGGCGACAGGGTGTCCGGGTTCATCCCGAGGCACATGGAGCAGCCGGCGAAGCGCCACTCGGCGCCGGCGTCGGCGAAGACCTTGTCCAGCCCCTCCGCCTCGGCCGCCTCCCGCACCGCGGCCGAGCCGGGGACCACCAGCATCCGTACGCCGTCGGCGACCCGGTGCCCGCGCAGTACGTCGGCGGCGGCGCGCAGGTCCTCCAGCCGACCGTTCGTGCAGGAGCCGACGAAGACCACGTCCACCGCCAGGTCGCGCAGCGGGGTGCCCGCCTTGAGGTCCATGTACTCCAGCGCCCGCCGGGCGGCGGCCCGCTCGGACTCGGTGACGAACTCCTCCGGGTCCGGCACGGCGGCGCCCAGGGGCGCACCCTGCCCGGGGTTGGTGCCCCAGGTGACGAAGGGGGTGATCCGGCTCGCGTCCAGGGTCACCTCGGCGTCGAAGGTCGCGCCCTCGTCGGTGGGCAGCGTCCGCCAGTAGTCGACCGCCGCGTCCCAGTCCGCGCCCTGCGGCGCGTTCGGCCGCCCCTTCAGGTACCCGAAGGTGGTCTCGTCCGGCGCGATCATGCCGGCCTTGGCGCCCCACTCGATGGACATGTTGGCGATCGTCATCCGCCCCTCCATGGAGAGGTTCCGGATCGCCTCGCCCCGGTACTCCACGATGTGGCCCCGCCCACCGCCGGTGCCGACCTGGGTGATCAGCGCGAGCACGAGGTCCTTGGCCGTCACGCCCGGGGCGAGCTGGCCGGTCACGGTCACCGCCATCGTCTTCGGCCGGGCCTGCGGCAGCGTCTGGGTGGCCAGCACGTGCTCCACCTCGCTGGTGCCGATGCCGAAGGCGAGCGCGCCGAACGCGCCGTGGGTGGCGGTGTGCGAGTCGCCGCAGACGATCGTCATGCCGGGCTGGGTGAGGCCGAGCTGCGGGCCGATGACGTGCACGATGCCCTGGTTCTCGTCGCCCAGCGGGTGCAGCCGTACGCCGAACTCGGCGCAGTTGCGGCGCAGCGTCTCGATCTGGGTGCGGGAGGTGGGGTCCGCGATGGTGAGCAGGTCGCCGCGCCGCTCGCGGAACGCCGGGTCGGCGTACCCGGTCGGGGTGTTGTGGTCCTCGGTCGCGATCGTCAGGTCGATACGACGGACCGGGCGGCCGGTCAGCCGCAGCCCGTCGAAGGCCTGCGGACTGGTGACCTCGTGCAGGAGGTGCAGGTCGATGAAGAGCAGATCCGGCTCGCCGGCGGCGGATCGTACGACGTGCGCGGCCCAGACCTTCTCGGCCAGGGTCCTCGGCTCAGGAGTGACTCCCACCATCTGGACATCCTAAATTCTGGGAGGTAAGTTTCGGCTTGTGGGACACAGTATGAGCGGTGTCGGCGTTCTCGACAAGGCGGTGGTCATCCTGGCCGCCTGTGTCGACGGCGCCAGCCTCGCCGAACTCGTTGAACGGACCAAGCTGCCCCGGGCCACCGCGCACCGGCTGGCACAGGCGTTGGAGATCCACCGGATGCTGGTCCGGGACACCCAGGGGCGCTGGCGCCCGGGGCCCCGGCTCGGGGAGCTGGCCAACGCCGCGCCGGACGTGCTGCTGACCGCGGCGGAGCCGCTGCTCTCCGCGCTGCGCGACGCCACCGGGGAGAGCGCGCAGCTCTACCTGCGCCGGGCCGACGAGCGGATCTGCGTGGCCGCCGCCGAACGGGCCAGCGGCCTGCGGGACACCGTGCCGGTCGGCTCGGTGCTGCCGATGACGGCGGGCTCGGCGGCGCAGATCCTGCTCGCCTGGGAGCCGCCGGAGGCGGTGATGCCGCTGCTGCCCCGCTCGAAGTTCACCGGCCGCACCCTGGCCGAGGTACGCCGCCGCGGCTGGGCGCAGAGCGTCGCCGAGCGGGAGGCCGGTGTGGCGAGCGTCTCGGCCCCGATCCGCGACCGCACCGGCCGGGTGATCGCCGCGGTCAGCATCTCCGGCCCCATCGAGCGCCTCGGCCGCCGCCCCGGTGAACGCCACGCCATGGCCGTCGTACGAGCCGGCCAACGCCTCTCCGGCCTCTGACCCCCACCCCCGCACCCCTGGGATATTCAGGGCCGGGCGGGAGGCGAGGGGTTGGTAAGGCGAACGGCCCGCCTCGCGGAGCGAGACGGGCCGTTCGAGCTGTAGCCCCGACCGGATTCGAACCGGCGCTACCGCCTTGAGAGGGCGGCGTCCTGGGCCACTAGACGACGGGGCCAGGCACTTTTCCTGCTTTACCGCGCTGACGAGCAGCGCGGCAGTAGTCTAGCCGCACCGGATCCCCGCGGCGAAGACGGGGTGGACAGCCGCGACCACGGGAAGACGGGGGATCCGAGCCACAGCCAGCCCGGACATGAAGAAGCCCGCCCCACCGAGATGGGACGGGCTGTCAACGCTGTAGCCCCGACCGGATTCGAACCGGCGCTACCGCCTTGAGAGGGCGGCGTCCTGGGCCACTAGACGACGGGGCCAGAACTTTTTGCTTCCTCGCTCTGGTGGCGAGGAAGCTGCACTCTATCAGAGCTCGACCGCTGCCCCTCGCGAGGAGGAACGGAGCGGAACTCCGCCAGAATCCAGCGACCCGGGATTCTCGCGAACCCACGGCTGCGCTGGGGTACCAGGACTCGAACCTAGACTAACTGAACCAGAATCAGTCGGGCTGCCAATTACCCCATACCCCATTGGCCCCTTGCGGCGCCGGGAGTGAACTTTACCCTCCCGGTGCCGACAGGCCAAATCCAACCCCCCGAACCGCACGTGACCTGCGAAAACGAGGCGTCGGACGGATCAGACGACGGGCACCACCGGGTTGGTGAGCTCGCCGATCCCCTCGATCCGCACGGTGACCGTATCCCCCTCGGTGAGCGGGCTAACCCCCGCCGGGGTGCCGGTCAGCACCACGTCGCCGGGGAGCAGCGTCATCACGTGCGAGATGTACGACACCAGGGCCGGCACGTCGAAGACCATGTCCTTGGTCCGACCGAGCTGGCGTACCTCCATCTCCTCCGGGTCGCGGCCCACCTCACACCGGATCTCCAGATCGGAGACGTCCAGCCCGGTGGTGATCCACGGACCGATCGGGCAGAACGAGTCGAAGCCCTTGGCCCGCGTCCACTGCCCGTCCGAGCGTTGCAGGTCCCGGGCGGTGACGTCGTTGGCGCAGGTGTACCCGAAGATCGCCCGCTCGGCGGCGGCCCGGTCGGCCCGGCGCGCGCCCGGGGCGCCGATCACCACGGCCAGCTCCGCCTCGTGTTCGACCTGCTTGGAGAAAATCGGCAGCCGGATCGCGTCGCGCGGCCCGATCACCGACGTGGACGGCTTCAGGAAGAGCAGCGGCTCCTTGGGCACCTCGCTGCCGTGCTCGGCGGCGTGCTCGGCGTAGTTGCGGCCCACGCACACCACCTTGCTGGGCAGGATCGGCGAGAGCAGCCGGACGTCGGAGAGCGCCCACCGGGCGCCGGAGAACTGGACCTGGCCGAACGGGTGCCCCTCGATCTCGGCGATGGTCAGGCCCTGCAGCCCGACCCCCGACTCGCCCTCGACGACCCCGAACGACATTCCCTTGGCATGAGCAAAACGAGCGATACGCACCCGGCCAATCTATCCCCGACCACGGGCGCGGCACGCCCGCGTGCGACCACCGGCACGTTGCCGGGCCCAACCGGAGCGGCCGGCGGCAGGGTATGCGGTCGGCCCGCCGGCCGGGCGGGAATGCCGACTTCGTACCCGCCCGGCGGTCCCGGCCCCATAGCTTCGGGTCCGGAGGTGCGTTCGTATGCCTGCATCGAGACGACACCACAGAGCCCTCGCAGTGTTCGTGAACTGCCTCGGCGTCCTCGCCGCCGCGCCGGCGCTGACCGGCACGGCACCCCGAGCGGCGGCCGCACCCGGCGCGCCGCCACCCCGGGCGGTGGCGCAGGTCGCGCCGGCCGCCACCGGGACACCCGCGGTGCCGGCCGGCACCGGGATCCCCGCGGCGCCGCCCGCGGTGGCGCCGACCTCGGCGGCGCCGGTCCCGCAGTCGATGCCACCGGTCACCGTGCGGGTGGCGCCGGCCGGCACGCCGATGCCGGCGTACCGGATCGAGGTGCGCAACGGCGGGAGCAGCATGGTCGAGACGACGGTACGGCAGGAGCTGCCGGCCGGGACGTCCGCGACCACCGTCACCGGCGGTGGCCGGGCCAGCCGCCTGACCGGGGCGTCCACCGCCGGCGAGGTGACCTGGCGGCTCCGCCTGCCGGCGCGGAGCACCACCACGCTGAACACCGCGCTCTCCATGACCGCGCCCGGCCGCCCGGTCACCGCGCCGGCCTGCGCGTACGGCACCGACGGCACCCGGCCGTACGACTGCTCGACCGCCACCTGGAGCGCGGCCCCGGTACCGGCTGCGAAGGTGACCGCGGCGCCCGTCTGGCGCCGGCCGCCGGTGCTGCTCGCGGCGCTGGCCGCGGTCCTGGTCGTCACCGCCGGCGTGCTCTGGTGGTGGTGGCAGCGCCGCCGGCAGCGCTCCGCGACGCCGGTCGGCACTCCGCCGGGCGGCACCGCGCCGACCAGGACCGCGGCGCCGGCTGGCGACCCGGCGGACGGCGGGAAGCTCTACACCCGCGCGGCGCTGCCCGCGCCGGCGGGGGCACGGCGCCGCAGACCGCCGATCTGGCTGGTGGTGGGGGTGGCGGCGGTGGTGCTGGCCGGCGTGGTGGGCGCGGCGGCCTGGACGGCCACCCAGCGGGTCGCCGCGATCGACACCACCAAGCAGCCGACCAGCGGCGCCTGGATGGGCCGGAGCGTCACCGGCACGGTGGGCGTGCCGCTGCGCGAGTCGGCGTTCGAGTTCACCGTCTACCGGGTCGCCTGCGCGGCAACCGGCCAACTGCCGGCCGCCGTCTCCGGGGGCCGGCAGTGCCAGGCCACCGTCGGGGTGCGCAACCTCACCCCGGAGCAGCAGACCTGGCACGGGCAGCTGCAGCGGGCGTACCTGGCGGGGGGCAACTGGGTCAGCACCGACGAGACCGCCACCCGGGTCGCCAACCTGGGGCGGGACGTCTTCGCCCAGCCGGTCGCCGGGGGCAGCCGGGTGGTGCTGCCGCTGGTCTTCACGGTCGACGGCAGCCAGCCGCCGAAGCAGTTGGAGCTGCGCAGCGGGGTCTTCTCCGCCGGGGTCCGGGTGGACGTGCCCTGACCGGCGGCCGGGCGGCGGTCGTACCCTGGGGTCCGTGACCGCCGCCCTCGCCCCCGCCGCCGCGCTCGACGTGGCCGACTGGCAGGCCCGTCGGCGCGCCCACGAGCAGCGGGTGGACGCCTGGCTCGCCCCGCACCTGGCCCGCCGGCGCACCGGGGTGAAGCACCCGGTGGAGGACTTCCTCTTCACGTACTACTCGCACCGCCCCGCCCAGCTGCGCCGCTGGCACCCGGGCGCCGGGGTGGTGCTGCGCGACGCGGACCCGGCCCAGTTCGGCCGGGACTACCGGGCCACCGCCGCCGGCCTCACCCTCGACACCGATCGGGTACGCGCGCGGCGTGCCGAGTCGGTCGACTGGATCCGTACGCTGCTCGCGGCGACCGCCGGCCGGCCGGCGCACCTCGGCTGCTTCGGCATGCACGAGTGGGCGATGGTCTACCGGCAGACCCAGGACGAGGTACGCCACAACGCCTGGCCGCTCCGGCTGAGCCCGGCTGCGACCGCCGCCGTCGTCGAGGAGCGGGGCGTGCGGTGCAGCCACTTCGACGCGTACCGGTTCTTCACCGCGCCGGCCCGGCCGTTGAACCTGCTCACCCCGACCCGGGAGAGCCAGCACGCGCTGGAGCAGCCGGGCTGCCTGCACGCCAACATGGACCTCTACAAGTGGGCGTACAAGCTCTCCCCGCTGGTGCCGGGCGAGCTGGTCGCCGACTGCTTCGCGCTGGCCCGGGAGATCCGCACGCTGGACATGCGGGCCAGCCCGTACGACCTCGCCTACCTCGGGTATCCGCCGGTGCGGGTGGAGACCCCGGACGGCCGGGCCGAGTACGCCGCCGCGCAGCGCGGTGTCGCCGACCGGGCCGGCACACTGCGGGCGCGGCTGCTGGCCGCCCTCGACTGAGCGACTGGGCCGGTCAGCCGGCCCGCGTCCCCCGCGGCCGTAGAGCCGGCGGGCGCGCGGGTTGAAGGCGACGACGGGACCGCCCGCACGCCATTTTTCCGGTCAGTCGCCGTCGACGCGGCGGTCGCGTTTGCGCTGGGCCTGACGCTTCTTGTCGGTCAGCCGCCGCTCCTTGGCGCGCCGGGACGGGCGGGTGGGGCGGCGCGACTTCGGCGGCGGTGCGATCGCCTCCCGCAGCAGGGCGACCATCCGCTCCCGGGCCGCCTCCCGGTTCGCCAACTGCGCCCGGTGCTCGCTGGCGGCGATGGTCAGCACGCCGTCGACCAGCCGGCCGGCCAGCCGTTGCAGCGCCCGGTCCCGCAGCGGCTCGGGCAGGCTGGGCGAGGCGGCCAGGTCGAAACTGAGCTCTACCCGCGAGTCGGTGGTGTTGACGCCCTGCCCGCCCGGGCCGGAGGAACGGGAGAATCGCTCCCGCAGCTCGCCGCCGGGGACCACCACCCGGTCGGTCACCCGCAGTCCGTCGTCCACCCCCCGAGGCTATCGTCCGGCGGGTCGGGTCGGGGCGGGGGTCAGGGTCGGCGTGGGAGTCGGGCCGGCCCGCTCGTGGTCCGAGCTCGTGGCCGCGTACGCCGCGGCGCCCACCAGCAGCAGCGCGATCACCCCGACCTTGGTGAAGACCGCACGGATCGCCAGCCAGGCGGTCCGCCGGGCACCGGGAACCGTGCTCTTGATGACCTTGTAGTCCGTCCACCCGCGCTTCGCGCGGGCGTACGCCGCGCCGACTCCGCATCCGATCAGCAGGCCCACCAGCAGGAGGGCCGCGATGACAGCTTGCTCCACCCACGCCAGTATCCATACTCAGCGTAATATTTCCATGCCCCGATGGTCGCCCGCCGGGTATCCGACAGTTCTCCCGATCCGGGTGCGCGCTCCGCAGGCAGGGCCGCGGGGCCGGTCAGCCGCCCCGGCCGATGATGGTGTCGGCGGTCTGCTGGACCTGGTCGATCGGGATGGCGAACCCGATGCCGATCGAGCCGTTGCCGTCGATGGTGGCGATGGCCGTGTTCACCCCGACCACCTCACCGCGGGCGTTGACCAGCGGGCCACCGGAGTTGCCGGGGTTGATCGACGCGTCGGTCTGCACCGCGGTGTGCCGGCCCGAGCCGATCCGCACCTGCCGGTTCAACGCGCTGACGATGCCGGCGGTCACCGTGCCGGCCAACCCCAGCGGGGAACCCACCGCGAGCACCGGCTCGCCGACCCGGACGGAGTTCGGCTTCGCCAGCGGCAGCGGCGTCAGCCCCGCCGACGCGGGCACCTTCAGCACGGCCAGGTCGCTGCTCGGCTCCCGCCCGATCACCTCGGCGGTGAACCGTCGGCCGTCCGGCAGCTCCACCGTCACCGGCCCACCGCCACCCCTGGCCAGGATGTGGTCGTTGGTGACGATGTGCTGCTGGTCGTCGATCGCGAAGCCTGAGCCGGTCGCGGACGACCCCGAGGCCCCGCCGACCATCACCGAGACCACCCCCGGCACGGTCTTCTGGGCGGCGGTGACCAGCTCCGCCGGGACCGGCGCCGCCGAGGCCGCGGCGGGCCCGGGCGCGTCCCGGCCGGCGACCCACCCGCCGGCCGCCGCACCGCAGATGCTGGAGAGGGCCACCACCGCCAGCGCGGTCAGCCACCGGCCGGGCCGGCGCCGCCCCGGATCCCGGTCCGATCCCGGTACGTCCCAGCGTCCGCGCCCTTCCGGATCGAGGTCCGGGGAGATGAACCAGGGACCGCGTGGCTCCCCCAGTCCGGGCTGCACTGTCATCCGTGCGCTCCTCACGTGTCGTGCGGCATCAGGTGCGGTCAGCACGTGTCCGTGCCGCGGTCAGGGCAGGCGCGAGAACCACCGCAGCGATCCGGCCGCGGCGCCCATGGCGAAGACCAGTCCCAGGCCGATGAAGCGGGCGGAGATGTCCTGCCGCTCCTTGCGGTAGCCGACCGAGGTGCCGATGTCCTCGTAGACGGCGCGCAGCTCGGCGGTGGTCGACGCCTCGTGGAAGCCGCCGCCGGTCTCGTCGGCGACCGCCTTGAGGGTCTGTCCGTCCACCGGCACCTGGATCGCCCGGCCGCCCCGGTCGACGGAGCCGGACGGGGTGCCGAACGAGATGGTGTGCACCGGCACCTTGACCGCGACCGCCTGCGCGGCCGCCTCCATCGGGTCCATGCCGGAGGTGTTGGCCCCGTCGGAGAGCAGGATGATCCGGGCCGGCGGGGGATCCTTGGCCGCGTTGCTGTCCAGGCTCTTCACCGCCCCCAGCGAGGTGCTGATCGCCTCCCCGATCGCGGTGCCCTGAACCCCGGTGATCCCCTCGTTCAGCCGCTCGATCCCCTCGTGCAACGCCTCCCGGTCGGTGCCCGGCGGCACCAGCACCGCCGCGCTGCCGGCGAAGGCGACCAGCCCCACGTTGAACTCGTCCGGCAGGCCGTCGACGAAGCGCCGGGCGGCCTCCTTCGCCGCGCTCAGCCGGTCGGGGTCGACGTCGTTGGCGAGCATCGAGGTGGAGACGTCCACCGCGACCATCACCGTGGCCCGCTCCCGGGGCACCCGCACCTCGGCGCTGGGCCGGGCGAAGCCGACCACCAGCAGCGCCAGCATGGCGAGGAACAGCCCCGCCGGGACGTGCCGGCGCCAGGCCGGCCGCTGCGGGGCGACCCGGTCCAGCAGGCGCAGGTTGGTGAAGCGGACGGCGTACCGGCTTCGGCGGCGCTGCATCACCAGGTAGCCCGCCACCAGGGCGAGCACCCCCAGCAGCAGCCAGAGCCGGGCGGGCGACTGCCAGTTCACGCGGCACCTCCCCGGGCCGCGGCCGGCACGGCGGCCAGCCGACGCTGGGAATGCACGTGCCGGACGATGTCGACGCTCCAGTCCCGGTCCGTACGCAGCGCCAGGTGGGTCGCCCCGGACCGGCGCAGCGCGGCGCGTACCTGATCGCGCTGGGCGGCGGCGGCCTCGGCGTACCGCTCCCGCAGGGCCCGGTCGCCGGTCCACACCTCGCGTCGCCGGCCGGTCTCCGGGTCGACCAGGGTGATCAGGCCGACGTCCGGCAGCTCCAGCTCGCGCGGGTCGGTCACCTCGACGGCGAGCACCTGGTGCCGGACGGCCAGCCGACGCAGGGCCGCCTCCCAGGGCGGGGTGCCGGCCGGGTCGTCGGGCAGCCCGTCGAGGAAGTCGGAGACGACCACGACCAGCCCGCGCCGGTTCGCCGCCCGCTGCACGCCGTCGAGCCCGTCGATCAGCGTGGGCGGCACGAGCGGAGCCGTCTCCTCGTCGTACCCGCCGGCGCGCGGGGCGGCCAGCAGCGCACGCAGCAGCCCGAACAGGTGGGTACGGCCGCTGCGGGCCGGGAACCGGCGCAGGCCGTCCGGGCCGAGCACCTGCGCGCCGAGGCGGTTGCCGACGCCGGCGGTGAGGAAGCCGACCGCGGCGACGGCGGCCACCGCGAGTTCGCGCTTGTCCAGCGCGGCGGTGCCGTACTCCATGCTGGGACTGGCATCCACCAGCAACCAGGTGGTCAGCTCCCGGTCGGCGTCGACCTCGCGCACGTGCGGGACGGTGGTCCGGGCGGTGACCGCCCAGTCCATCCGACGGACCTCGTCCTCGCCGGGGCGGTACTCCCGGCTGCCGGCGATCTCGCTGCCCGGACCGGGCAGCAGGCCATGGTGCTGCCCGTGCAGCAGCCCGTTGAGCCGGCGGGTCACGGTCAGTTCCAGCCGGCGCAGCCGCTGGTCGGGAGTGAGGTCGGCCAGGCCGGGTTCGGCCGGTAGGGGCGGGAGGGGGCGGCGCCTCATGCCGCCGCCAGGTCGGGCGCCACCTCGGGGTGACCGGCGGCGACCCGGGGTGGCGGCACCGCCTCGACCAGCCGGCGCACCACCGCCTCGGCGGGGACCCCGTCGGCGACCGCGTCGAAGGAGAGCACCAGCCGGTGGGAGAGCACGTCCACCGCCAACTCCCGGACGTCCTCCGGCAGCACGTACTCGCGGCCACGCAGCAGCGCCTGGGCCCGGGCGGCGGCGACCAGGCCGAGGGTGGCCCGGGGACTCGCCCCGTACGCCACCAGCGGTGCGAGCTCGGGCAGGCCGAACCGGCCGGGGTCCCGGGTCGCCAGGATCAGCCGGACGACGTACTCGGCCAGCGCGTGGTGCACGAAGACGTGGCCGGCGCGCCGCTGCAGCTCGCGCAGCCGGTCCGGGTCGAGCACCTGCCGGGGGGTGGGCCGGTCGGCGCTCATCCGGTAGAGAATGGCCAGCTCGTCGGCGTCGCTCGGGTAGTCGACGACGACCTTCATCAGGAACCGGTCGCGTTGCGCCTCGGGGAGCTGGTAGACGCCCTCCGACTCGATCGGGTTCTGGGTGGCGAGCACCAGGAACGGGTCGGGGACCGGCCAGCTCCGCCCGCCGATCGAGACCTGCCGCTCGGCCATCGCCTCCAGCAGCGCCGACTGCACCTTGGCCGGGGCCCGGTTGATCTCGTCAGCGAGGACGAGGTTGGCCATGATCGGACCGAGTTCGACGTCGAAGGTCTCGGTGGAGGCGCGGTAGATGCGGGTGCCGACGATGTCCGAGGGGACCAGGTCGGGGGTGAACTGGATCCGGGAGAAGGTGCCACCGACGACCCGGGCGAGGGTCTGGGCGGCGAGCGTCTTCGCCACGCCCGGCACTCCCTCGAGGAGGCAGTGCCCGTTGGCGATGAGGGCCGTGAGCAGGCGTTCGACGAGGCGATCCTGCCCGACGATCACGCGTTTGACCTCGAAGAGGGTCTGGTCCAGCTCGACGCCGCTCGCATCGGCATCGACCGGGCTGGGCACGCTGGCCAGGGTGTCCGAGATGTCCGTCACGGTGCTTGCTTCCCGGCCGGCGGTGGGGCAAACGTCGGATTATCAGCCCCTCGGCGACCCTTCGTCGCCCGGATCGGGGCAAACTCCCCCGCCCGGTCGGTAACCGCGCGGGCGGTACGCCCCGACGCAGGGCGTCCCATACGGCGCTGGCCCCCGCCGGGGCGGGGGGCAGCACGATGGGTGCGTCGCTCAGTTGGCGACGACCAGGTGCAAGGCCGGTACGGTGGACGCGGTGACCACGGGGACGCGTCAGGGACGGATCGAACGGCGAGGCCACCGGGTGGCGACGGCGGCGTGCTGGCTCGGCGTCGTGCCCGGGGCGGCCTGGGCGGCGCTCCGGCTCGCCGGGCTGGAACGGGGACCACTCGTACAGGCGGTCGCCTTCACCCCGTACGTCGCCGTCGGGGCGCTGGCCCCGCTCGTGCTGGCACTCGCCCTGCGGCGCCGCTGGCCCGCGGTGGTCGCGGCCGTCGCGGCGCTGGCGTTGATCGGCGTGGTGGCGCCCCGCGCCTTCGCCGCCGGCCAGCCGGGGGCCGACGGCCCCACCCTGCGGCTGCTCACCGCCAACCTGCTCAAGGGCGGCGCCGACCCGCGCACCCTGGTCGACCTGGTCCGCGCGCACCGGGTCGACGTGCTGACCGTGCAGGAGTTCACCCCGCAGATCGCGGCCGAGCTGGACCGGCGGGGGCTGGCCGAGCTGCTGCCCTACCGGCAGCTCAACCCCGAGGTGGGCACCACCGGCTCAGGTATCTACGCCCGCTTCCCGCTCGCCGAGGTGGGGGTGCGCCGCAACCAGGGCTTCTTCTTCACCCAGGCCTACGGGACCCTCGCCGTACCGGGCGCGCCGCCGCTGCGGGTCGAGTCGGCGCACCCGGCCGCCCCGTACGCCGTCGAGGTGGTCCCGGACTGGTGGACCGACCTGCGGGCGCAGCCACCGGCCACCCCGCACGGCCGGCTGAGCGTCCTGGCCGGCGACTTCAACGCCACGCTGGACCACGCCCCGCTGCGCGCCCTGATCGCCACCGGGTACGCCGACGCCGCCGATCAGGCCGGTGCCGGCCTGGCCGGCACCTGGGGCCCCTACGACGGCGACCCGATCCCGCCGGTCACCATCGACCACGTCCTGGTCGACCACCGCATCGCCGTCCGGTCGGTCACCGTCCACGATGTCCCCGGCAGCGACCACCGCGCCGTCCTCGCCGAGATCCGCCTGCCCGCCGCCTGACCGGCGTCACACCCGCGCGCGGTCCAGCCCGTAGGTGAGGGCGTCGACCAGGGCGTGCCAGGACGCCTCGACCACGTTCGGGTGGACGCCCACCGTGGTCCAGTCGCGGCCGGCGCCGGCGGTCTCCACCAGCACCCGGGTCACCGCGCCGGTGCCGTGGCTGCCCTCCAGGATGCGGACCTTGTAGTCGGCCAGCTCGAACTCGCGCAGCTCCGGGTAGTGCCGGGCCAGCCCGACCCGCAGCGCCTCGTCCAGGGCGTTGACCGGGCCGTTCCCCTCGGCGGTGGCGATCACCCGCTCACCCCGGACCCGGATCTTCACGGTGGCCTCGGAGATGACCGCGCCGTCCTCCCGGTGCTCCACCAGGACCCGATAGGACTCCAGGGCGAACGGCCGGGGCACGGCCCGGTCCGGCAGCTCGGAGCGGACCAGCAGCTCGAACGAGGCGTCGGCCGCCTCGAACGACCAGCCGCCGGCCTCCAGCTCCTTGACCCGGCTGGTGACCCGGGACAGCGCCTCCGGATGGCCGGCCAGGTCCACGCCCAGCTCGCGGCTCTTGAGCTCGACGCTGGCCCGGCCGGCCATCTCGGTCACCAGGATCCGCATGTCGTTGCCCACCACCGACGGGTCCACATGGTTGTAGAGCAACGGGTCGACCTTGATCGCGCTCGCGTGCAGCCCCGCCTTGTGGGCGAAGGCGGCGGCCCCGGCGTACGCCTGATGGGTGTCGGGGGCGATGTTGGCGATCTCGGCGATGGCGTGCGAGACGCGCACCATCTGTTCCAGGCAGCCCGCCGGTAGGACGGGCAGCCCGAGCTTGAGCTGGAGGTTGGCCACGACCGCGAAGATGTCGGCGTTGCCGGGGCGCTCGCCGTACCCGTTGGCGGTGCCCTGGAAGTGCCGCACCCCGGCCTCGACGGCGGCGATGGTGTTGGCCACCGCGCAGGCGGTGTCGTTCTGGCAGTGGATGCCGAGCAGCTCCGGGTCGACCCCGGTGCGCGCGGTGAGGTCGGCGATGGCGGCGGTGATCTGGGACGGCAGCATCCCGCCGTTGGTGTCGCAGAGCACCATCCGCTCGGCGCCGGCCGCCAGCGCCGTCTCCACCACCGCGGCGGTGTACGCCGGGTCGTGCCGGTAGCCGTCGAAGAAGTGCTCGCCGTCGACGAAGACCCGGCGCCCCTCGGCCACCAGGTGGGTGACCGTGTCGTGGATCATCGCCAGGTTCTCGGCGGCGGTGGTGCGCAGCGCCCGCTGCACGTGCCGCAGGTCCGCCTTGGCCACCAGGGCGACCGCCGGGGTCCGCGCGTCCAGCAGGCCACGCACCTGCGGGTCGGCGTCGACGGCGACCCCGGCCTTGCGGGTGGCGCCGAAGGCGACCAGGATCGCGTGCCGCAGCTCCAGCTCGGTGCGGGCGCGCCGGAAGAACTCGGTGTCCTTCGGCACGGCGCCCGGCCAGCCGCCCTCGATGAAGCCGACCCCGAAGTCGTCGAGCAGGCGGGCCACCGCCAGCTTGTCGACCACCGAGTAGCTGAGCCCCTCGCGCTGGGCGCCGTCGCGCAGCGTCGTGTCGTACACCTGGAAGGTCATGGAAGTCCTCTTCTCGAACCACGGGGGCAACAAAAAGACCCCCCGCGGGATGCAGGAGGTCTGCGCGCTCGGCGAGAGGGAAGGCCGGCGCGCTAGCTGCCAATAATCAGGACGGAGCTGGTCACGATCGGTACTTTGCCACCCCGGCCGTGGTTTTGGGAGGCACAATCCACATATCGGGACCCCGTGATCGACTTCACAAGTCGTCCGACCGCCACCAGGCAAAAACATCGCTGCGGAAGTATCTGGAACCGATCCAGTTACCGGCCTCGCGCCGCTGACAAGCCGCTGCCAAGGAGGACCCGTGCTCACTGTCGGTGACCGCTTCCCCGAGTACGAACTCACCGCCTGTGTGTCGCTCGACGCCGACAAGGCGTTCGAGACGATCAACCACAAGTCCCACCAGGGCAACTGGCGGGTGGTCTTCTTCTGGCCGAAGGACTTCACCTTCATCTGCCCGACGGAGATCGCCGAGTTCGGCCGGCTCAACGGCGAATTCGCCGACCGGGACGCCCAGGTGCTCGGCGTCTCCGTGGACAACGAGTTCGTCCACTACGCCTGGCGCAAGGACCACCCGGACCTGCGCGAGCTGCCCTTCCCGATGCTCAGCGACATCAAGCGCGAGCTGACCGCCGACTGCGGGGTGCTCGGCGAGGACGGCGTCGCCCAGCGGGCCACCTTCATCGTCGACCCGGACAACGAGATCCAGTTCGCCATGGTGACCGCCGGCTCGGTCGGCCGGAACGTCTCCGAGGTGCTGCGGGTGCTCGACGCCCTGCAGACCGACGAGCTCTGCCCGTGCAACTGGAACAAGGGCGGCGCGACCCTGGACGCCACCACGCTGCTCGCGGGCGCCGGTGCCTGACGTGGGTCTGGACGCGGTCAAGGCGGCGCTGCCCGAGTACGCCAAGGACATCAAGCTCAACCTCGGCTCGACGGTCGGCGCCTCCACGCTGACCCCGCTGCAGGCCTGGGGCACCGCCCTGGCCTGCGCGGTGGCGGCCCGCAACCCGGTGGTGCTGCGGGAGATCGCCGCCGAGGCGGCCACGCAGCTCAAGCCGGAGGCGATCGAGGCGGCCAAGGGCGCCGCCACGATCATGGCGATGAACAACGTCTACTACCGGGCCAAGCACCTGATCGGCGACGAGCAGTACGCCTCGATGCCGGCCCGGCTGCGGATGCAGATCATCGCCCGGCCCGGCGTGGAGAAGGCCGACTTCGAGCTCTGGTGCCTCGCCGTCTCGGCGATCACTGGCTGCGGGGTCTGCCTGGAGTCGCACGAGAAGACCCTGCGCGGCACCGGGTTCACCCGGGAGCAGGTGCACGAGGGGCTGCGGATCGCCGCCGTCGTGCACGCCGCCGCGGTGGCCCTCGACGCGGAGGCCGCGCTCGGCTGAGTCGTACGCCGACGGGGGTTGGAAAACCGACAGGTGGGTAGAAGTTCCTGTGCCAGCGGAAAACGCACTTTCCACGACGACTACGACAGTCGGGACAGGAGTTCTCTCATGGACAGGCTTGATCCGCACACCACGCACGGCACCACCGACCCGATGATCGCCGGCGGCGCGCCGGCCGGCGCGTTCGACCCGTGGCGCTACCGCGACGAGGCCGGCGTGGCCAGCGCCGACCTGGTGGGTTACAAGGTCGAGGCGACCGACGGGAGTATCGGCAAGATCGACAGCGCCAGCCACGTGGTCGACGACAGCTACCTGGTGGTGGACACCGGGCCGTGGATCTTCGGCAAGAAGGTCATGCTGCCGGCCGGCACCGTGAGCCACGTCGACCACGACGAGCGCAAGGTCTACGTGGACCGGGAGAAGGACCAGATCAAGGCCGCCCCGGAGTACGACGAGTCGAGCCACGCCGACCCGGCCTACCGGGACAAGCTCGGCGGCTACTACGGCGAGAACTACTCCGCGCTGCCGCCGGACGGCCCGGCGCGGGTCTGACGATTCGGCAGCCCGGTCCGACGATCGGGCAGAACGGCCGGTGGGGCGACGCCCCACCGGCCGTTACCGTGTCAAGGGTGGACGCCACCGAGATCAGCCGGAGCCTGTTCCCCGCCCTCTTCAACTTCCGCGACGTCGGCGGACACACCGGCCACGACGGACGTACCGTCCGCCGGGGCCGGCTCTACCGCTCCGACTCGCTGCACCGCATCGACGAGACCGACCGGGAGGCGTTCACCGCCCTCGGTATCCGGACCGTCATCGACTTGCGCCGTCCGGCCGAGGTGGAGCGGGACGGCCGGGTGCCCGCGTACGACGGGCTCACCTACCGGCACATCCACCCGGAGCACCGGGACTGGGCCGAGATCCGGTACGACCCGGGGCAGAGCCTCGCCCGCTACCTCGCCGACCTGTACGCCGACCTGGCCGAGACCGGCACCGCCGGGCTGGCCGAGGCGGTCGGCCTGATCGCCGACAGCGCCAACGCGCCGGTCGTGGTGCACTGCGTCGCCGGCAAGGACCGGACCGGCATCGTCTGCGCCCTCACCCTCGCCGTGCTCGGCGTCGCCGACGTCGACGTGGCCACCGACTACGCGCTGAGCACCGAGGCGTCGGCGCGGTTCAGCGCCTGGGTCGCCGCCACCACCCCGGCGGCCGAGGAGCTGCCCCCGCCGTTCCTCGCCTCCCCCGCCGAGGCGATGATGCTCTTCCTCACCGAGCTGCGCGCGGGGTACGGCTCGATGGAGGGCTACCTGCGCCACGCCGGGGTCACCGACCCGCAGCTCGCCGCGCTCCGCGACCACCTGCTCGACTGAACGCCGACGCGGCGTCGGCGCCCGCCGGGCCGAGGAGAGGCGAACTGCCAGCGCGACTGCCCGGGTGAGGGAACGCGAGCTACCGGCGCGCCCGCCGGGCCCAGGGGAATGCGAACGGCCGGCACCGTCATCGACGGTGCCGGCCGTTGCGGAATCCGTGCCGGTGGGCGGGGTTCGGTCAGAGCACCCGCTGCACCCAGCCGTGCGGATCCTCGACCCGGCCACGCTGGATGTCCACCAGCTGCTGCCGCAGCGCCATGGTGGACCGACCCGGCTCGCCGCCCCCGACGAGAAACTCGCCGTCCGGGAAGCGCACCTGACCGATCGGGGTGATCACCGCGGCGGTGCCGCAGGCGAAGACCTCGCGCAGCCGCCCGCTGGCCGCGTCCGCCTGCCAGTCGGCGAAGGTGATCGGCCGCTCCTCGATCCGGTGCCCGGCCGCAGCGGCCAGGGTGAGGATCGTGTTGCGGGTGATGCCCGGCAGGATGGTGCCGGTCAGCGGCGGGGTGACCAGGGTGTTGTCGTCGTAGACGAAGAAGACGTTCATGCCGCCCAGCTCGTCGATGAACCGGCGCTCGACCGCGTCCAGGAAGACCACCTGGTCGCAGCCCGCTTCGATCGCCTCCGCCTGGGCGACCAGCGAGGCGGCGTAGTTGCCGCCGCACTTCGCGGCGCCGGTCCCGCCCGGGGCGGCCCGGGTGTAGTCCGGGGAGACCCAGACCGTGATCGGCTTGACCCCGCCGGAGAAGTACGCCCCGGCCGGCGAGGCGATGACGACGTACAGGTACTCGTTGGCCGGCCGGACGCCGAGGAAGACCTCGCTGGCGAACATGAACGGCCGCAGGTAGAGGCTGGCGTCCTCGTGCTCCGGGATCCAGTCCCGGTCGATCTCCACCAGCCGGCGCAGCGACTCGACGAACGTCTCCTGCGGCAGCTCGGGCATCGCCAGCCGCTGCGCGGAGGCGGCGAAGCGGGCCGCGTTGGCCTCCGGGCGGAACATCGTCACCGCGCCCTCGGCGGTCCGGTACGCCTTGAGCCCCTCGAAGATCTCCTGCGCGTAGTGCAGCACCGCGCTCGCGGGATCCATCGGGATCGGCCCTCGCGCCTCGACCCGGGCGTCGTACCAGCCCTTCCCGTCGACGTACCGGATCGTCACCATGTGGTCGGTGAAGACCCGGCCGAAGCCGGGATTGGCCAGCAGGGCGGCCCGATCGGCGGCGGATACCGGCGCGGGATTCGGACGGATCTCGAAATCGAGCTTGTCACCACCGCTCATCGCGCTGACCTCCCTGGGGGTTGACGACATGCGGAAACCGCACGCCGGATCTGGTGCCAGAAACTTACCCCGAACGGTCGTTCAGCGGATAGCTCTGCCCCGGCAGATCGAGCGCGCCGAATGGCGGGCGCGAGCGTGGTGGCGCCGCCGCGAACGAGGTCGCGGGTGGGCCTGGAGCGGGTCTGGCAGCCCGGATCCGGGCCGGCGGACGGCCCGGTCAGGCTACGGCGTACCCGGCGAGCCGGTCGCCGACCTCGTCGGTGCGCAGCGGTACGCCCGGGGTCCGGCCGGCCAGCTCGGCGCCGACCGCGGCGGTGACCCGGGCCGCGGCGTCGGCGTGGCCGAGCTGGTCGAGCAGGAGCGCGGCGGAGAGCACCGCGGCCACCGGGTCGGCCACGCCCTTGCCGGCGATGTCCGGCGCGGAGCCGTGCACCGGCTCGAACATGGAGGGGTAGCGCCCCTCCGGGTTGATGCTGCCGCTGGCCGCCAGGCCGATGCCGCCGGTGACCGCGGCGGCGATGTCGGTGAGGATGTCGCCGAAGAGGTTGTCGGTGACCACCACGTCGTACCGCTGGGGCTGGGTGACCAGGAACATCGCGGCGGCGTCGACGTGCTGGTACTCGGTGGTGACGTCGGGGTGCTCGGCGGCGACCGCGGCGAAGGCGCGGGCCCAGAGCGAACCGGCGTGGGTGAGCACGTTGGTCTTGTGCACCAGGGTGACCTTGCGCCGCTCGCGGCGGCCGGCCCGGGCGAAGGCGTCCCGGATCACCCGCTCCACCCCGTGCCGGGTGTTCAGGCTCTCCTCGGTGGCCACCTCCGCCGGGGTGTCCCGGTGCAGCGAGCCGCCGGCGCCGGCGTACAGGCCCTCGGTGCCCTCCCGGACGACAACCAGGTCGACCTCGCCGGGCTTGACGGTGGCCAGCGGTCCGGACACCCCCGGCCAGAGCCGGGACGGGCGCAGGTTGACGTACTGGTCGAAGGCGAACCGGAGCTTGAGCAGCAGCCCCCGCTCCAGCACCCCCGGCGGGACGGTCGGGTCGCCGACCGCGCCCAGCAGGATGGCGTCGTGCCCGGCCAGCTCGGCCAGCACGGAGTCGGGCAGCACCTCGCCGGTGCGCTGGTAGCGTGCGGCGCCGAGGTCGTACTCGGTGGCCTCGACCCCGGGGAGCACGGCGTCGATGACCTTGCGGGCCTGCGCGACCACCTCGGGTCCGATCCCGTCCCCGGCCACCACCGCGATCCGTGCCACCTGGCGCTCCTCACCTCGTCGTTTCTCGTGAACGGTACGTCGCCGTCCCGTCTCCCGGTACGCGTCTTCCAGCATGCGGGACAGCGGAATGCTCAGCAGGCTCCCAGGTGGCATTCATGGTGCGGTCATCTCCACTGCCTAGGGTCGGTGGGGAACGGGTCACGGGGGCCCGTGACCGGCTTCGCCGCGGCGCTGCGGCGTCGTCAGCGAAGGAGCGGGTGAGATGCGGATCGACGAGCAACCACGGACCCGGTGGGTCGACGAGCAACCACGGACCCGGTGGGTCGACGAGCAACCACGGACCCGGTGGGTCGACCAGGGCGCGTTCCGCAGCCGCCGTCCCGACCTGCGGCTCGGCACCCGCAGCAACCGGCTGGACCGGGCCGGCGGGACCGCCGTCGACCGGATCGCCGTCCAGCACACCGTCCGCACCTCCACCGCCGAGTACTCGCTGCTGCTCAACGCGCCCGAATGGCTCGGCCGCCGGACCGTCGGGGAGGCACTCCGGGACGCCGTGGCCGAGCTGCGCGCCGTCGACCTCACCTACGGGCCGACCCGGCCGGACAGCCTGGTCTCCCGGCTGCGGCGCGGCGAGATCACCCCCGAGTCGTACCCGCCGCTGGCCGACCTGGTGGACCGCTGCGCCGCGATGCGCGCGGCCACCGACGGCTGGTTCGACGCCTGGGCGGTGCCCGGCGGCTTCGACCCGGGCGGCCTGCTCGGCGGCTGGGCGGTGGAGCGGGCCGCGGCCCGGCTGCGCGCCGCCGGCATCCACGACTACGCCGTGCTCAGCGGCGCCGACCTGGTGGTACGCGGCCACGCCGCGCACGGCGGCCCGTGGCGCGTGGCGGTGCACCACCCGACCGACGCCCGCCGGGCCCCGCTGGTGCTGGAGATGACCGCCGGGGCGGTGGGCACCTCCGGGGTCACCGGTCGCCGGGGCCACGTGGTGGATCCGCACACCGGTGAGCCCGCCGAACAACTGGTCGCCGCCACCGTCGTCGGTCCGGACCTCGCCGTGGCCGACGCCTACGCCACCGCGCTCTACGCCGCCGGCCCGGCCGGGCTGGCCTGGTTCCGCAACGGCGCGGACTACCGGGCGCTCTTCGCCCACCGCCGCCACTGACCCGCCCCGGCGCTCCCCTGGCCCCGATCGGCCGTTCTCGCATCACGGCCGCGCGAGGTGTGCAGGTTGCCGGTGGCGGGTGGCGGGTGGCGGGTGGCTCGGCGCGGGGTCGCGGGCTGCGCCGCGATCGGCCCCCACGGTCGCGGCAACGACCGTGGGGGTCGGTCAGCGACGAGTGCGCGTGGCTCGCGCAATCGAGGGGTGCGGACCGGTGGGCCGGACGTCCAACCACGTCACCCGAAGACGGGGCGACGCCGCGACTCAGCCAGCAACCGCACCGGTACGCTAGCGAATCGACGCAACTCGAGGCAAGAGTCTCCACAGCGGACCGTCACCACCCCCGGATCGACAGTCCACGACCGGCCTGCGGTGGGGCAGGGGTGACGACGGGGACCCGGGATGGCACGCTGTCCGCCGTGAGTTTCGATCTGAGCGTGTGGGCCCTGCCGGAAGGGGCCACGCCCGCCGAGGTGCGGGCAGCGGTGCAGCGGTGCCGCGAGGGGCGGCACGGCGACCGCCACCCCGATCCCAGGGTGGTCCGCTTCTACCGGGGGATCACCGCCGCCTATCCCGATCGGCCGGCCGGGCCGGGCAGTCCGTGGGAGGTGTCCCCGTTGCACGCGGCCGCCGACCATGTGGAGCTGAACCTCGTCCCGACCTGCGAGGACCAGGTGCTGCTCGACATCGAGCGGCTGGCCGGCGAGCACGACCTGATGCTCTTCGACGCGCAGGACGGCTCGGTCTACCCACCCCCCGCCCGCGTCGCCCCCTGACCCGAGGGCGGGCACGACGAGGGGCCCGGCCTGACGGCCGGGCCCCCGATCTGTCGTGTGTGGACTACTCGTCGCGCAGGTCGGCGGCGCTGGCCGCGACCGCGCCGATCGAGTCGGCCGCCGAGCTGATCAGGTCCGCGCCGAGCGCCTGGTCGACGGTGAGCGTCATCAGCGTCTCGCCGCCGGCCTCCCGGCGGGCCACCTGCATCGCGGCGATGTTGACCCCGGCCCGGCCGAGCAGGGTGCCGACGGTGCCGACCACGCCCGGCCGGTCGACGTAGCGCAGGAAGACCAGGATGCCCTCGGCGCCGATCTCCACGTCGAAACCGTCCACCTCCGTCAGCTTGATGACGTCCCGGGTGCCGGTCTGGGTCACCGTGCCGGAGACGCTGACCGTACGGCCGTCCGGCAGCGCGCCACGGACCGTCACCAGGTTGGGGTGGTCGACCGTCTCGGCCTGCGTGGTGAGGGTGACCTCGACGCCACGCTCGGCGGCCAGGTGCGGCGCGTTGACGTAGGTGACCTGCTCCTCGACCACCGAGCTGAACAGCCCCTTGGTGGCGGCGAGCTTGAGCACCGAGACGTCGTGGTTGACGATCTCGCCGCGTACCTCGACGGTGACGCTGGCGGCCACCCCGCCGGCCACCGCGGTGAAGGCCCGGCCGAGCTTCTCGGCCAGCGGCAGCAGCGGGCGGACGTCCTCGGCGACCACGCCGCCGGCCTGCACGTTCACCGCGTCCGGCACGAACTCGCCCTGCAGCGCCAGCTTCACGCTCCTGGCCACCGCGAGACCGGCCTTGTCCTGCGCCTCGTGGGTGGAGGCGCCCAGGTGCGGGGTGGCCACCACGTTGTCGAAGGCGAACAGCGGCGAGGAGGTGCAGGGCTCCTTGGCGTACACGTCGACGCCGGCGCCGGCGACCCGGCCCTCGGCGATCGCGTCGGCCAGGGCCTGCTCGTCGACCAGGCCGCCGCGGGCGGCGTTGACGATCCGGACGCCCGGCTTGACGATCGCCAGCTCCTTCTCGCCGATCAGGCCCACGGTCTCCGGGGTCTTGGGCAGGTGGATGGAGATGAAGTCGGCCTCGCGCAGCAGCTCCTCCAGCCCGACCAGGCGGACCCCGAGCTGCGCGGCGCGGGCCGGCTGGATGTAGGGGTCGTACGCGATCAGCCGGGTACCGAACGCGGCGATCCGCTGCGCGAAGAGCACGCCGATGCGGCCGAGGCCGACCACGCCGACGGTCTTGCCCTGCAGCTCGACGCCGGTGTACCTGGACCGCTTCCACTCCCCCGCCTTCAGCGCGGCGCTGGCCGCGGCGGTGTTCCGCGCGACGGCGAGCAGCAGCGCGACGGCCTGCTCGGCGGCGGAGACGATGTTGGAGGTGGGGGCGTTGACGACCATGACGCCCCGCGCGGTGGCGGCCGGCACCTCGACGTTGTCCAGGCCGACGCCCGCCCGGGCGACCACCTTCAGGCGCGGCGCGGCGGCGATCGCCTCGGCGTCGATCTGGGTCGCGCTGCGCACGATCACCGCGTCGGCCTCGGAGAGCGCGGAGAGCAGGGCCGGGCGGTCGGTGCCGTCGACGTGGCGGACGTCGAAGTCGTGCGCGAGCACCTCGATGGCGGCGGGAGCGAGTTCTTCGGCGATCAGTACGACAGGATTCATCGGTCCTCGTAGATGTCGTCAGAGCGGTCGGCTGCGGCGGAGGGACGCCGCGCTGCGCCCTTGGTGAGCCGTGCCATGGCCGTCGGTGCCGGCTACACACCTACCTGGGATCGTAGGGCGCGGGCCGGCCGGCGTGTCCGGGACGGCGGGGTGAGTGCCCTCACAAACCCGACATGTCCCGGGGCTGAACAGGGGTGGAATGCACAGTGGTGACGCGTCCGACGCCGGGGAGAGCGCCGGACGCGTCACCACGTCCCGGAACGCCTCAGGCGGTCTCGGTGAGGGGCCGGTCGACCCAGCTCATCATGGCGCGCAGCTTCTGGCCGGTCTCCTCGATCGGGTGCGCCGCGCCCTCGGCCCGCCACTTGGCGAAGTTCGGCCGGCCGGCCTCGTCCTCGGCCACCCATTCGCGGGCGAACTCACCGGACTGGATCTCGCCGAGGATCTTGCGCATCTCCTCCTTGACCCGGGAGTCGATGACCCGCGGGCCGCGGGAGAGGTCGCCGTACTCGGCGGTGTCGGAGACGCTGTAGCGCATCCGGGCGATGCCGCCCTCGTACATCAGGTCGACGATCAGCTTCAGCTCGTGCAGGCACTCGAAGTAGGCCACCTCGGGGGCGTAGCCGGCCTCGGTGAGCACCTCGAAACCGGTCTGCACCAGCGCCGCCGCGCCGCCGCAGAGCACCGCCTGCTCGCCGAAGAGGTCGGTCTCGGTCTCCTCGGTGAAGGTGGTCCGGATAACGCCGGCCCGGGTGCCGCCGATGCCCTTGGCATAGGAGAGGGCGAGCTGGAACGCGGTGCCGCTGGCGTCCTGCTCGACGGCGACCAGGCAGGGCACGCCCTTGCCGTCGACGTACTGGCGCCGGACCAGATGACCGGGGCCCTTCGGGGCGACCATCGCCACGTCCACGTCGGCCGGCGGGGTGATCAGGCCGTACCGGATGTTGAAGCCGTGGCCGAAGAAGATCGCCTTACCGGGGGCCAGGTTCGGGGCGATCGCGTCGGTATAGAGGGCCCGCTGCGCGGTGTCCGGCGCCAGGATCATGATGACGTCGGCCTCGGCCGCCGCCTCGGCCGGCGTGAGCACGCGCAGGCCCTGCTCCTCGGCCTTCGGCCGGCTCTTCGAACCGGTGGGCAGGCCGATCACCACGTCGACGCCGGAGTCGCGCAGCGACAGCGCGTGGGCGTGGCCCTGGCTGCCGTACCCGATCACGGCGACCTTGCGGCCCTGGATCAGGCCCAGGTCGGCGTCGTCGTCGTAGTACACCTCAACGCTCATTGAGTTCCCTTTCGTACGGCGGTCCGCAGCGGGCCCGTCGTGGACTTGTGTGGTGGTCAGGCGGCGCGCAGCGCGGGCCCGGCGGTGATGGAGCGCGAGCCGCGTCCGATCGCCACCGTGCCGGACTGAACCATCTCCTTGATGCCGAACGGTTCGAGGTCGCGCAGCAACGCGTCGAGCTTGTCGGGGGTGCCGGTGGCCTCGATGGTCAGCGTGTCCGGCGCGACGTCGACCACCCGGGCACGGAACAGGTTGGCCGTCTCCAGCACCTGCGCCCGGGCGTTGCGGTCCGCGCGGACCTTGACCAACAGCAGCTCCCGGGCGACCGAGACCTGCGGGTCCAGCTCGACGATCTTGAGTACGTTCACCAGCTTGTTGAGCTGCTTGGTGACCTGCTCCAGCGGGGACGACTCGGCGTTGACCACGATGGTGATCCGGGAGACGTCCGGGTTCTCGGTCTCGCCCACCGCGAGGCTGTCGATGTTGAAGCCGCGCCGGGAGAACAGGCCGGAGACCCGGGCCAGGACACCCGGCTTGTTCTCCACCAGCACGGACAGGGTGTGCAGGGTCATGGCTGTGCCTTCCTCGTCATGCCCTCACGGCCCTCGCTACGCTCGGTGCGATCGGTCATGACTACAGCTCGTCCTCGTCGAAGGCGGGGCGGACGCCCCGGGCGAACATGATCTCGTCGTTGCCGGTGCCGGCGGCGACCATCGGCCAGACCATGGCGTCCTTGCCGACCACGAAGTCGATCACCACAGGGGCGTCGTTGATCGCCATGGCCGCCTCGATGGTCTTGTCCACGTCGGCGGCGTTCTCGCAGCGCAGCCCGACGCAGCCGAGCGCCTCGGCGAGCTTCACGAAGTCCGGGATGCGGTGCTTGTGGGTCCCCAGCTCGGTGTTGGAGTAGCGCTCGCCGTAGAAGAGCGTCTGCCACTGCCGGACCATGCCCAGGTTGCCGTTGTTGATCACGGCGATCTTGACCGGAATGCCCTCCAGCGCGCAGGTGGCCAGCTCCTGGTTGGTCATCTGGAAGCAGCCGTCGCCGTCCACCGCCCAGACCACCGTGTCCGGCTTGCCGACCTTGGCGCCCATCGCCGCCGGGACGGCGTACCCCATGGTGCCGAGGCCCCCGGAGTTGAGCCAGGTGTACGGCTTCTCGTACGAGATGAACTGGCTGGCCCACATCTGGTGCTGCCCGACGCCGGCCACGAAGATCGTGTCCGGACCGGCGATCTCGCCCAGCCGCTTGATCACGTACTGCGGGGAGAGGGTGCCGTCGGCCGACTCCTCGTAACCGAGCGGGTAGCGGTTGCGCAGGTCGTCGAGCTGGGTCCACCAGTCGTCGAGGTCGGCGGCCGGCCGGGCCGCCTGCTCGGCGGTGACCGCGGCGATCAGCTCGTCGATCACGTGCCGGGCGTCGCCGACGATCGGCACGTCCGCGTGCCGGTTCTTGCCGATCTCGGCCGGGTCGATGTCGGCGTGCACGACGGTCGCGTCCGGCGCGAACGAGTCCAGCTTGCCGGTGACCCGGTCGTCGAAGCGGGCCCCGAGCGCCACGATCAGGTCGGCCTTCTGCAGGCCGTAGACCGCGGCGACGGTGCCGTGCATGCCCGGCATGCCGAGGTGCTGCCGGTGCGAGTCGGGGAACGCGCCGAGCGCCATCAGCGTGGTGACCACCGGGATGCCGGTCAGCTCCGCCAGCCGGCGCAGCCCGTCGGTGGCGCCGGCCTTGAGCACGCCGCCACCGACGTAGAGCACCGGGCGGCGGGCGCCGGTCATCAACCGGGCCGCCTCCCGGATCTGCTTGCCGTGCGGGTGCAGCGTCGGCCGGTAGCCGGGCAGATCCAGGGTGGGCGGCCAGGCGAAGGTGGTCGGCGCCTGGAGGACGTCCTTGGGGATGTCCACCAGGACCGGGCCGGGCCGGCCGGTCGAGGCCAGGTGGAACGCCTCGGCCAGGACCTGCGGGATCTCCTCGGCGGTCTGCACCAGGAAGTTGTGCTTGGTGATCGGCAGGGTGATGCCCTGGATGTCCGCCTCCTGGAAGGCGTCCGTGCCGATCGAGGGGCGCGCGACCTGGCCGGTGATCGCCACCATCGGCACCGAGTCCATGTACGCGTCGGCGATCGGGGTGACCAGGTTGGTCGCGCCCGGGCCGGAGGTGGCGATGCAGACGCCGACCTTCCCGGTCGCCTGGGCGTAGCCGGTGGCGGCGTGACCGGCGCCCTGCTCGTGCCGGACCAGGATGTGCCGGACGGTGGAGTCGTAGAGCGGGTCGTACGCCGGCAGGATCGCACCGCCCGGAATGCCGAAGACGACGTCGACGCCGAGCGCCTCGAGCGACCGCACCAGCGATCCGGCGCCGGAGAGCTGCGCCGGGACGGACTGCCGTACCGCCGGGGCGACCGGGGCGGCCCCGCTGCGGGGGGCGGGGGCGTGGTCGGCGTCGCTCGCCGGCTCGGAGGCCGGGCGGGCTCGCCGGACGGAGTTGGCGAGGGTCTCTGGCGTGGGTCTCGTCATGGCGGTTCAGGCCTTCGGCTGGAGTGGGTGAGGCTCTTTCACACAGTGCAACGCGGGCGGGGCCCGCCCCGACGGGGTCCGACGGCAATAAAAACGGCCCTCGTGCAGATGCACGGGGCCAGCGCACTCTCGATGAGGGAGAGTGCGCTCAGGTAAGTACTCGCAGCGACCGGTTCGACGACATGCGGCTAAGCCTGACGCATCTCACGCGATGAGTCAACTGATCCCACATTTTGGTTAACGGACGTGGGCGTGTCGTACCCGAACGTGGCGTTGGCGGCCCCTCCCACCTGCGGGAAACCCTCCTGCGAAGGGCGCGGCGCGGGCACCGCCGGCGTCGGCGCCGGCGGGTTCGACCGCAGCCGAGGCAGCAGCGGCGACGGGGCCGGGCGGGGCGGGGCGGGCGGCGGGCCGGGGGGCAGCGGCGCGGGACGGGCGCCCGGCGAGGTCGCCGCCTCCAGCATCGCCTCCAGGTGCTCGGCCGGCACGCCCCAGCCGAAGAGCGCCCCCTGCCCGAACCGGCAGCCCGCGGCGACCACCGCGGCTAGCTCGGTCGGGTTGGTGACACCCTCGGCGATCACCTCGAGCCCGAGCTGGTGACCGAGGCGCATGACGATGTCGACCATCGGCGCGAACGCCGGCCCCTCCCGGCCGACCGGACGCACCGGCTCGTGCTCGGCGACCAGACTGTGGTCGATCTTGAGGATGTCGATCGGCAGCCGACGCAGCTGCCCCAGCGAGGAGTAGCCGGCGCCGAAGTCGTCCAGCGCGATCCGGACGCCGGTGAGCCGCAGCGCGGTCAACCGCCGGATCAACTCGTCGAGGTCGGTGGCGACGGCGTGCTCGGTGACCTCCAGCACCAGGCGCTGCGGCGGCACGTGGTGCGCGCGCAGCGCGTCGGCGACCTGGACGACGTACTCCGGGGCGTGCAGCTCGCGCGGGGACACGTTCACCGAGACCCAGACGTCGTGGCCGTCGGCCAGCCAGCGGGACAGCTGGTAGCAGGCCTGGTGCAGCACCCACGCGCCCAGCTTGGCGATCATCCCGCACTCCTCGGCGAGCGGGATGAACTCGTCCGGGCCGACGTTGCCCAGCCCCGGGTGGTGCCAGCGGAGCAGCGCCTCGGCGCCGACCGGACGCACCGAGGGCAGCGACGCCACCGGCTGGAACGCCAGCCGCAGCTCGTCGCGCTCGATCGCGCCGCGCAGCTCGTGCTCGAGCGTGGTGCGCCGGCGCAGCAGCTGGTCGTACGCGGCGTCGTACCGCTCGATCCGGTTCTTGCCCCGCTGCTTGGCGTACCGCAGGGCCAGGTCGGCGTTGCGCAGCAGCAGCTCCACGTCCGGCTCGCCGCAGTTCCCGGCCACCCCGATGCTGACCGAGAGGAAGACCGGCCCCTCGGGCTGCTCGTACGGCCGGCCCAGCACCCCGAGCAGCCGCTCGGCGACCCGGTCGGCGTCGGTCGCGCCGTGCATCAGCACTGCGAACTCGTCGCCACCGAGCCGGGCGGCCAGGTCGCCCGGGCGCAGGTTGCCTCGCAGCCGCCGGCCCACCTCGGCGAGCACCGCGTCGCCGACGTCGTGGCCGCGCATGTCGTTGACGTTCTTGAAGCCGTCCAGGTCGAGGCCGAGCAGCACGCACGGCACGTCGGCCTCCACGCAACGGTGCAGCGCCCGCAGCAGCCCGCGCCGGTTGGCCAGGCCGGTCAGCGGATCGGTGTGCGCCAGCTCGCGGAAGTGCGCCTCCCGCTCGGCCAGCCGGCTGGCGTAGCCGCGCACGTCGTTGAGGGCGAGGTACTGCCGGGCCACCAGCGCGAAGCCCTCGACGCTGCCGGCGACGATGCCGAACGCGTCGAACCGGCCGCCCTGGAAGAGGTGGTACATCGCCGAGGCGGCCATGGCGAACATGGGCACGAAGGCGTACTCGCCGTCCCGGCGGATCAGGTCGACGTCCACCTGACCGGGCGGGTCGACCCGGTACACGGCCAGGGCGGTGGCCATCAGCCCCGCCGCCTGCACCGCCGCGCCGGTCAGCGCCATCCCCGGGCCGGCCTGGCAGAGCCCGGCGGCGAGGCCGAGCCCGCCGCAGGAGGCCGCGGTGACACCGGCGCCGAGCAGGGCGAGCCGGCGCCGGGGCGCGGCGGCCCGCAGCACCATGATCATGGTCAGTCCGGCGGTGAACGCGGCGGTCACCGTGGCCAGCACGATCGGCACGCAGGCCAACGGGGTAATCACGCCGAGCAGCCGGGTCGGTTCGGTGAAGACCACCCAGCCGACGAACCAGAGCGCGCTCGCCATGATCAGGCCGTCGAGGAGCAGCCGGGCGGTGGCGGGCCCGGCCGCGGCCGTCCCGGGCAGTCGGAGCAGGGCGGCGCCGAGGGCGAGCCCGCCCAGCGCCGTGCCGACCGAGACCAGGGTCGCCCAGCCGGTGCGCTGTCCCTGCTGGTGGGCCCAGTGCTCGCTGTCGGCGAGCGTGGCGGTGACCCCGACGAGGAGGGCGAGCAGCGCGATCCCGGCCGCGGCGGCGAGCAGTACGTGGGCCTGGCGGTGGGGTCCGACCCGACGGCGGGCCGACGCGGTCAGCAGCGCGGTGGCGACGGCAGCGACGAGCCCGCTCAGCACCGCGACGGCGACCATGCCCGGGGGGAAGTGCACGACCTCAACTGTGCCGGATAGGCGCGCTCCGTGGGGCACCGGGTGCGCAACTGTTGGGACACGGCGCGCGCGCCCACGGGGTCGGCGCGGGGTGGGTGTCAGACTGGTAGGCATGCCTGAGCTGCGGTCGAGGACCTCCACCCACGGTCGGACGATGGCCGGCGCCCGGGCCCTCTGGCGGGCCACCGGGATGACCGACGACGACTTCGGCAAGCCGATCGTCGCCATCGCCAACAGCTTCACCCAGTTCGTACCCGGTCACGTGCACCTCAAGGACATGGGCGGCCTGGTCGCCGACGCGGTGGCCGAGGCCGGCGGGGTGGGTCGTGAGTTCAACACCATCGCCGTGGACGACGGCATCGCCATGGGCCACGGCGGGATGCTCTACTCGCTGCCCAGCCGCGAGCTGATCGCCGACGCGGTGGAGTACATGGTCAACGCGCACTGCGCGGACGTCCTGGTCTGCATCTCGAACTGCGACAAGATCACCCCGGGGATGCTGCTGGCCGCGCTGCGGCTGAACATCCCGACCGTGTTCGTCTCCGGCGGCCCGATGGAGGCCGGCAAGACGACGGCGATCGAGGGGATCGTGCACTCCAAGATCGACCTGATCGACGCGATGATCGCCTCCTCCAACGAGGCGGTCACCGACGACCAGCTCGGCGAGATCGAACGCTCCGCCTGCCCGACCTGCGGCTCCTGCTCCGGCATGTTCACCGCCAACTCGATGAACTGCCTGACCGAGGCGATCGGCCTGGCGCTGCCGGGCAACGGGTCGACGCTGGCCACCCACGCCGCGCGCCGGTCGCTCTTCGTCGAGGCCGGCCGCACCGCCGTGGAGATCGCCAAGCGCTGGTACGACGGCGACGACGCCTCCGTGCTGCCCCGCGCGGTCGCCAGCCGCGCCGCCTTCGAGAACGCGGTCGCCCTGGACGTGGCGATGGGCGGGTCGACCAACACGATCCTGCACCTGCTCGCCGCCGCCCGCGAGGCGGAGATGGACTTCTCGGTGGCCGACATCGACGCGATCTCCCGCCGGGTGCCCTGCCTGGCCAAGGTCGCGCCGAACTCCCCCCAGTACCACATGGAGGACGTGCACCGGGCCGGCGGCATCCCGGCCATCCTCGGCGAGCTGGAGCGCGCCGGCCTGCTCCACCGGGACGTGCACGCGGTGCACTCCCCCTCGCTCACCCAGTGGCTCGCGGACTGGGACGTCCGGGGCGGGTCGCCGACGCCGGAGGCGGTGGAGCTGTTCCACGCCGCCCCGGGCGGGGTGCGCACCACCGAGCCGTTCTCCACCACCAACCGCTGGTCGTCGCTGGACACCGACGCGGCCGGCGGCTGCGTGCGGGACCGGGAGCACGCCTACAGCGCGGACGGCGGGCTGGCCATCCTGCACGGCAACCTGGCCCCGGACGGCTGTGTGGTGAAGACCGCCGGGGTGCCCGAGGAGTGCCTGACGTTCCGCGGCCCGGCGAAGGTCTACGAGTCCCAGGACGACGCGGTGTCGGCGATCCTGGCAAAGCAGGTGATCGCCGGCGACGTGGTGGTGATCCGGTACGAGGGCCCGAAGGGCGGCCCGGGCATGCAGGAGATGCTCTACCCGACCTCGTTCCTGAAGGGTCGGGGGCTGGGCCGGTCCTGCGCACTGCTCACCGACGGCCGGTTCTCCGGCGGCACCTCCGGGCTGTCGATCGGGCACGTCTCCCCGGAGGCGGCCTCGGGCGGGCTGATCGCGCTGGTCCGCGAGGGCGACGAGATCGTCATCGACATCCCCGGCCGGTCGATCGAGCTGAACGTCCCCGAGGACGTGCTCCAGGCCCGCCGGGTCGCCGAGGAGAAGCGGGACCGCCCGTACACCCCGGTGGACCGGCAACGGCCGGTGTCCGCGGCGCTGCGCGCGTACGCCTCGATGGCCACCTCGGCCAGCGACGGCGCGTACCGGCGGGTGCCGGAGTAGCGACCCCCACGTCGCGCCCCGACGCCGGTAGGGTCCGGCATCGGGGAGGCGATCATGAGCTACGCACGACTGGTCCGACCGGTCATCGACCGGGTGTACGTCGGCGCCCGCTGGGCGGCGCGGGCCCGGATGGAGGAGTTCTACGCCGATCGGGGCGCGAGCCTCGGCCTCGAGAACAGCTTCTTCTCAGGAGTGCTGGCCCGGCCGATGCCGGCGGAGGCGCTGGTCGACGCCCTGGTCTACACCGACGGGGACATGACCGCCGAGCTGGCCGAGGGCGTGGTCGTCATTGACGATGACGGTAACTGGCGGCTGACCGAGCGCGGCCGGGAGCTGGCCCTCTTCGCACAGCGGGCGACCGCCGAGGCCGCCGCGGAACTCTGGACCTCCGGGCCGAGCCTGCTTCCCGGGCTGTCGTCGCTGCCCCGGTTGGCCGATCTGGTCGGTCGGGTGCTGGAGCGCGGGCTGGCGAGCGGCGGGCCCGCGTTCCGGGCGATGGTCCCGGTGTACGAGCCGGACGACGCCTCGCCCGCCATGCGGCTGGTCACTCGGCTAGGCGGGCTGCGCCATCACCGGGCCGACGCGCACCGGGCCGCCTGGCGGGCCGCCGGGCTGACCGTCGAGCAGATCATGGCGCTGCCGGACGGGCCGGAGCGCCAGGCGATCGAGGCCGAGACCGACCGCCTCGACGAGCCGGCCTACGCGGTGCTCTCGGCGGCCGAGCGCCTCGAACTCCTCGCCGGCCTCGGCGCCCTGCCGAGCTGACGACCCGCTGCCGTCCGGATCTCGGCGTGACACCAGCCCGCCGACGGTCCCGACGGGGAGGGACCGGCCGGGACCGGATCAGGCGGTGGCGGCTGTCGCGGGGGCATCAGCTCCGGCCAGCGCAACGGTCCGGGCGTGCCGGATCGCGGCCGGGGTGTCCGGGAAGACCAGCCCGTCGCGGCGCAGCTCGTCGGCGACCCCCAGGGTGCTGAGCACCTGGTCGTGGCCGGGGGTGATGCCGGAGAGCAGGACGGTGATGCCGCGTCCTCGCAGCCGGCGAATCGCGTCACCGAGGACGTGGGCGCCGGTGGCGTCCATGGTCGTCACCCTGGACATCCGCAGGATCACCACCCGGACGTCGGCGACCTCGGAGAGCTCCAGCAGGAAGGTGTGCGCGGCGGCGAAGAAGAGCGGCCCGTCCAGCCGGTAGGCCACGATGTGCTCGGCCAGCAGGGCGTGTTCCGCGGCGCTGTGCTCGCCCTGGTCGAGGGGCACCTGTTCCAACCGGGCGCTGCGGGCGACCGCACGCAGCGCGAGGACGACGGCGACGGCCAGGCCGACCGCCACCGCGGTCACCAGGTCCCAGATCACGGTGACGGCGAAGGTGAGCACCAGCACGACCGCGTCGCCGCGGGTGGCCCGGGCGAGCGCCCAGAGGGAGCAGGCCTCCACCATCCGGACGGTGGTGGCCAGCAGCACGCCGGCCAGCGCGGCGAGGGGAATCCGGCCGACCAGCGGCGCGGCGGCCAGCACGATCGCCGCGAGGGCGACGGCGTGGGTGAGGGCGGCCAGCTTCGAGGCCGCCCCGGAGCGGACGTTCACCGCCGTCCGGGCGATGGCGGCGGTCGCCGGGATGCCGCCGAAGAGCGGGGAGGCGAGGTTGGCCAGCCCCTGGCCGAAGAGTTCCCGGTCCGGGTCGTGCCGCTGGCCGACGGTCATCCCGTCGGCAACGGTGGCCGACAGCAGGCTCTCCAGCGCGGCGAGGGCCGCGACCGCGAGCGCGCTGGGCAGCAGCACGCTGACCGCGTTCAGGTCGAGGAAACCCAGCGACGGCGCGGGCAGGCCCTGCGGCAGCGCGCCGATCCGAGCCAGGTCGACCGGGGCGAGCTCGGCGAGGACGGTCGCGGCGGCTACCCCGAGCAGCGAGAACGGCAGCCCGGGACGCCACCGGGCGCCCAGCAGCATCAGCGCCGCGACGGCGAGGGCCACCGCGAGGGCCACCGGCTTCGGGTGTACGACAAAATGGGCGACCGCGTCCGCGGCCACCGCCCAGACCTTGTCGCCGTGGGCGTCGGTCACGCCCAGCGCGGCGGGCACCTGTTGCAGGGCGATCACCACCGCGATGCCGGCGGTGAAGCCCTCGATCACCGGGCTGGGCAGGTAGCGGACGTACCGACCGAGGCGGGCCAGGGCGAGGGCGATCAGCACCAGCCCGGCCAGCGCGCCGACCATCAGCACCCCGGTGGGGCCGAAGCGCTGCACCACCGGCACCAGCACCACGGTCATCGCCCCGGTCGGGCCGGAGACCTGGAGGTTGGAGCCGCCGAAGACGGCGGCCACGGCGCCGGCGACCACGGCGGTGACCAGCCCGGCCTGGGCGCCCAGCCCGGAGCTGACGCCGAACGCCAGGGCCAGCGGCAGCGCCACCACGGCAACGGTCAGACCGGCGAGCAGGTCCCGGCGGGGCGAGCGGCGTACCGCCGCCCAGTCGGCCCGGCCGGGAAGCAGCCCGAGCACCCGCTCCCGGACGACAGAGGCGGCTGCGCTCACCGGCCGGTTCCGGAGGCGCGCAGTTCGTCGAGGAGGGCGCCCCGGTCGGTGAGGACCGCGCCGAGGATGCGCCGTCCGGCGGCCAGCAGGTCGGCCACGTCGGGGGTGCTGAGCGCGTACATGACCAGCGGGCCGTCGCGGTGGGAGGTCACCATGCCGGCACGACGCAGCACGGCGAGCTGCTGGGAGAGGTTGGACGCCTCGACGTCGATCGCCGCGAGCAGGTCGCGGACCGGCTTCGGGCCGTCCTGGAGCAGTTCGAGGACCCGGATCCGGACCGGATGCCCGAGGGTGCGAAACAGCTCGGCCTTGGCCTGGTACAGCGGCACCGACATGAACACCCTCCCCCTCGCCCTGAAGACTTTAGCACTTGAAGAATTCTGCAAATCAACAGGGGCGAAGGTCGCTGTCCGCGGTGTTCGCCGGTGAGAGGTCGCTACGGAATGTGATCAGCCGGCAGGAGCCCCGGCCGCGGCGCGGAGCTCGGGCCGGGGGCGACGAGGCGCGGAAGCCCGGACGGGGCGGCCGGCCCACCGCAGGGGTGTTACGTCGGGCGGCCGCCACACGCGGCACTCCGCGCGAACGGTGTCCAGGTCGTGCGTGCCGGGGCTGACCCAGATCAGCGCCCCGCGCACGTCGGCCAGGGCCGCCGCGTCGCAGGACATCTGGTGCACCGCCGAGATCCAGGTGAACCGGGTTAGCATTTCCTGGACGACCGGGCTCAGCGGAACGCCGACGGGAACTCCTCGAACCACGCCTCCACCCGCTCGGCGGTAGCCGGCCGGGCCAACGCGAAGCCCTGGCCGTACCGGCAGCCGGCCCGGCGCGCCCCGGCCACCTGGGCGTCGGACTCCAGCCCCTCGACCACCACGTCCACGCCCAGCCGGTCGCCGAGGCTGACCACCACGTCGATCAGCGGGCGCTGACCGTCGCCGGCCGCTCCGACCAGGTGCGGGCCGACCTTGAGCAGGTCGATCGGGAGCCGGCGGAGCTGGGCCAGCGAGGCGTGCTCGGCCCGGAAGTCGTCCAGCGCCGTCCGCACGCCCAACGACCGGAGCGCGGCCAGCCGGGCCACCACGGTGGGCAGCTCGGCGGCGACGGCCGGCTCCGCCACCTCGACCACCAGCCGGTCCGCCGGCACGCCGTACGCGGCCAGCGCGGTGGCGGTACGCGGCACGAAGTCCGGCGCGGCCAACTCCCGGGCCCCGACGTTCACCGACATCCAGAGTTCCCGGCCGCCGTCGGACCACTCGGCGAGCTGCCGGCAGGCCCGATCGAGCACCCATCGGCCCACCTCACCGACGAGGTCCAGGTCCTCCGCGACCGGCAGCAGCTCGGCGGGGAGCACCGTGCCCAGCACCGGGCTGCGCCAGCGCAGCAACGCCTCGGTGCCCACCGGCAGCCGGTCCGCGAGGGCCAGCACCGGCTGGTAGACCAGGTCCAGCTCGCCCCGCGCGACCGCCCCAGGCAGCTCGCGTTCCAGGTCCAGCCGGCGGACCAGCTGCTCCTCCAGGTAGGCGTCGTACCACTCGACCCGGTCCCGGCCGAGCTGCACCGCCCGGCGGCGGGCCAGGTCCGCCTGGCGCAGCACATCCTCCGGGTCACCTCCGGCGGTCTCCGCCAGCCCGACGCAGGCCTGCAGGCGGGCCGCCCCACCGGGCAGCGGGTACGACGCGGTCAGCGCGGCGAGCAGCCGGACGGCCAGCGCGTACGCCAGCACCGGCCCGACGTCGGTGAGCACCGCGAACTCGTCGCCGGTCAAGCGGGCCACCACGTCACCGCGCCCGCAGCCGGCCCGGAGCCGGCCGGCGACCTCGACCAGCACCTCGTCGCCCACCGCGTGGCCGGACCCGTCGTTGACCATGCCGAGGCCGTGCAGGTCGACGACGAGCAGCGCCCCGGGGGGCGAGCCCGGGTCGCGGCGGGCCAGCTCGCTCAACAGCTCCCGGCGGTTGGCCAGTCCGGTGAGCTGGTTGGTGGCGGTGAGCCGGCGCACCGACCGGGCCAGGTGGTCACGCTCGTCGAGGTCGCCAACGAGCTCCCGCAGCCGCGCCTCCCGGGCGGTGAGCCGCTCGGCGTGCCGGCGGTGGTCCGCGGCGGTCAGCAGGTCCTGGAGGATCATCGGCGGGATCACCGCCAGCCCGAGCGCGATCGCCGGAGCGGTGAACTCCCCCACCGCCCAGAGGTGGTGGCCGGCGGCGAGCGCGGCGATGCCGGCCGGGGCGGTCACGCGGGGCCAGGCCGGCCCGTCGGAGGGAAGGCGGTCCCGGCCCGCCGCGCGCCGGACCCCCGCGGCGGTGAGCAGCGCGCCCGCCACGAGCAGCGGCACCACGGCGAGGAGTGCGCGTTCCGGTGCCCCGTAGGCCAGCAGCACCACCAGACCGGCCAGCCCGGACAGGGTGGCCGCCGCTCCGGACAGGCAGAGCGCCGGGCCCGGGCGGCGCCGGTCGGCCAGCGCGGCGACCACCAGCACCGCCAACCCGGCAGCGCCCCCGACGCTCGCGGTCCGGGCCGCCGCCGGCACCTCGCCCGGCGGCAGCAGCACCCAGCCGGCGAAGACCAGGCTGACGCCGAGGCCGAGCACGTCCACGGTCCGGCGGAGCCGTTGCGGGCCGGCGACCCGGGAGCGCCCGGGCAGTCGGAGCAGGCCGACGGCGTGGAGCGCGGCGACGACGGCCAGCCCGGCCAGCACGACCGGCGGCCGGTGGGCCGCGTCGGTCAGCGGCAGCACGGCGACGGTGAGCCCGGCCGCCAGCACCGCCGCGTCGAGGATCGCGACCACCCGCCGGGACGACGCGACCCGGCGGGCGCGTCGTCCGGGCGGCGGGCTCGGGTCGGTCGTCACCGGCGGGCGGGTGTCGACGCAGACCGGCGGGTGGGTGGGGCCACCGGGCGACGCGCCGGCGTCCGGGGGCGGGGCCGGCGCGGGCGGGGCGCCCCGGGTGCCGGCCAGCCAGGAGAGCCGGACGCAGGCCACGGCGGAGCCGGCGGCGACGGCGAGCGCCAGGGCCGCCGACGGCGGGACGAGGCCGGTGGCACCGGCCAGGACGAGCAGCGCGCCGACCGCCAGCACACCGAGGTCGGGCGGCGACGGTTGGCGACGGTGATCGCCGGAGGGGTACGCGACGGGCACGGCGGTCGCCTTCGTGAGGGGGCACGGGGCGGTGCGTTGCGGAACGACGTGCGGGGTGTGTCGGCGGTACGGGTCGGACGTTGGGGCGGACCGGCGGCGCCGGGCGGCAACCCCGCGTGACCACGCGAACAAACGATTCCCAAGGTGGCCGGTTACGGGCTCATCGCAGTGACGCCCGTCACCTCGACCTCGCCCCAACCCGCCTCGCCGCCCGGACGGAGCCCGGCCGGGCCGAGGTGCGATCATCGGGGGGTGAGTCGCCCCGACACCGTCCGCTTCCGGCCCAACCAGGCGATCCTGGTCGCCGCGATCGTCGCGTCCATCGGCGCCCTGCCGCTGGCCACCGCCCGTTGGTGGCTGCTCTGGGTGCTGCTGATCCCGCTGGCCGTCGCGGTCTGGGCGTGGCGGTCGGGCACCGAGGCCGACCCGCAGGAGCTGCGGCTACGGGCGCTCACCGGCCAGCGCCGGATCGGCTGGGAACGGGTCGCGGAGCTGACCGGCGACGAACGCGGCCGGGCGATCGTCCGGCTCGACGACGGCGAGCGCCTGGTGCTGCCCGCAGTCCGCGCCGCCGACCTGCCCCGGCTCATCTCCGCCACCGGGCAGGAACTGCCCGACAGCACCCGCTGAGCCGGCCCGTCAGTAGCCGTCCACGACCCGGTTGGCCAGCGGCTCCCCGGCCGCGAACCGGCGCAGCTGCTGCCCCACCAGCCGGTACGCCCGCGGCAGGAGGCCACGCACCGAGCCGGCGACGTGCGGGGTGAGCAGCACGTTCGGCAGCTCCCACAGAGGATGGTCGGCGGGTAGCGGCTCGGGATCGGTGACGTCCAGCGCGGCCCGAAGCCGACCGGTGGTCAGCTCGGCGACCAGCGCCGACGTCCGGGCCACCGGGCCGCGGGCCGCGTTGACCAGCAGCGCGCCGTCGGACATCGCGGCGAGGAACTTCTCGTCGACCAGCCCCCGGGTCCGCTCGGTCAGCGGCACCAGCAGCACCACCACGTCCGCCTCCGGCAGCAGGCCGGGCAGCTCGTCCACCCCGTGCACCCCCTCGGCTGGCCGGGCGGTGCGGGCGACCAGGGTGAAGGTCACCTCGAACGGGGCCAGTCGGGCCTGGACCGCCGCGCCGATCGAGCCGGCACCGACGATCATCACGCGCTTGCCGGCCAGCTCGTCGGTGGGGGCCACCTCGTCGTACGCCCACTCGCGGCGGCCCTGCGCCCGGGCCAGCGGACCGAAGCCGCGCAGCTGGGACAGGACGGCGGCGACCACCCACTCGGCGGTGGCCGAGTCGTGCACCCCGCGCGCGTCGCAGAGCGTGACCCCGTCGGGCATCCGGCCCACCCAGGCGTCCGCCCCAGCGGAGAGCAGCTGCACCACCTCGAGGTCGGGCAGCTCGGCCAGCAGGGCGCCGGCGGCGGGACCGGCGAGGAACGGCGGCACCCAGAACCGCACGTCGCCCGGGGCTGACGGCAGCCGGGCCGGGTCCTCCATCACGTCCACCGTGGCGCCCGGGGGCAGCTCACCGAGGAGGGCGTGACCGGCGCGGTGCGGGATCCATACCTTCACGACCGCAGACGATAACCGGCGCGCCCACGGCCCGCCCAGCAGTGTCCGGATATGCCGGTCATACCCGGTGATCCGCCCCGCCGGTGCGGGCGACGTGACCATGGCGACTGCGGTGCGACCGAGGTGCCGGACCGCCCCGCCGGGTATAACCGATGGCGGAGCGTCGGCCGGCGTTCCATGCCCGCAGACAGGTGGCCGATGACCGAGGAAACCGTCGACCGTTCGGCTGCGCCCATCCCGGCGCTCACCGATCCGGCCCGGCTGCGGGCACTCGCCGAGACCCGGCTGGACGCCGCGCCTGACGAGGCCTTCGACCGGTTCGCCCGGCTGGTCTGCGACCTGCTCGACGTACCGGTCGCGCTGGTCTCGCTGGTCTCCCCGGAGCGGCAGTTCTTCCCCGGCGCGGTCGGCCTGCCCGAGCCGTGGGCCGGCCGGCGGCAGACCCCGCTCAGCCACTCGTTCTGCCAGCACGTGGTCGACATCGAGGTGCCGATGGTGCTGCCGGACGCCCGGCTCTACCCGCGGGTCCACCGGAACCTGGCCATCGAGGACCTGGGCGTGGTCGCGTACGCCGGCGTCCCGCTGACCGACATGGACGGCCGGGTGCTCGGCTCGCTCTGCGCGATCGACAGCAAGCCCCGGGCCTGGACCGCCGAGCAGCTGCGCACCCTCGCCGACCTGGCCGCCGCCTGCTCCTCCGAGCTGCGGCTGCGGATCGCGCTGGAGGGCGCCGAGCAGGCCCGCCGACGCGCCGAGGAGGCGCACGACCGGCTCGCCATGCTGGCCGGGATGAGCGAGACCCTCGGTGACACGTTGGACATCGCCACCGCGGTCAGCCGGCTCGGGCACGCGATGGTGCCGCTGCTGGCCGACTGGTGCCTGATCACCCTGATCGACCCGGCCGGTACGCCGCGCACCGTCGCGGCGGAGCACCGGGACCCGGGGCGGGCCGCCGACGTGGCACGCTTCGCCGACCTGATGGCCACCAGCCTCGGCCCGGAATCGATCACCCGGTGGGTGCTGCGTACCGGCCGGCCGGTCCTCGGCGGCGCGGCCAGCGTCGCAGAGGTCGCGCGCGGCACCACCGACCCGCGGCTGCCACCGCTGGCGACCCGGCTGGGCTTCTCCTCCCACCTCACCGTGCCGATCACCGGACCCGGCCGGGGCGGCATCATCGGCTGCATCACCCTGGTCTGTGGAGCTCAACGGCGGGCGTTCGACGACGGCGACCTGCAGACCGCGCTGGACATCGGCCGGCGCGCCGGCCAGGCGGTCGGTAACAGCTGGATGTACGGCGAGCAGCGGCACGTCGCCGAGGTGCTGCAGCACAGCATGCTGCCCCACCTGCCCGTGGTCCCGGACATCGAACTCGCGGCCCGTTACCTGGCCGCGGCGGACCGGGTGGAGGTCGGCGGCGACTGGTACGACGCCTTCGTCCAGCCCGACGGCGACCTGATCGCCGCCATCGGCGACGTCGCCGGCCACGACATCGAGGCGGCGGCGACCATGGGCCAGCTCCGCAACCTGGTCCGCGGCGACGCGTACGGCCGCAAGGACGCGGTCGGCGACCTGATGAGCCACCTGGACGGGGCGATCCGCGGGCTGCGCATCCCGACGGTGGCCACCGCCATCCTGGCCCGGGTACGCCCGGCCGGGGCCGGCGGGCTCGCGGTGACCTGGTGCAACGCGGGGCATCCGGCACCGCTGCTGATCCGCGCCGGCGGCGGGGTCGAGGTGCTCGACGAGGCCCGGGAACCGCTGCTCGGCCTGGCCCGCCCGAGCCGCCGGACCAGCCGGGAGCTGCCGCTCGCGTCGGGCGACACGCTGCTGCTCTACACCGACGGACTGATCGAGCGGCGGGACCGCTCGATCGACGAGGGGCTGGCCGAGCTGGTCGACCGGCTCGCCGGCACGGCCACGCTGCCGCTCGGTGACCTGTGCGACCGGCTGCTCGCTGCGGCGCACCGCCGGGAGGACGACGTCGCCCTGCTCGCCCTCCGGGCCCGCTGAACCCGAGCCTCGTGTCCGGACGGTCGGCCGGCCGGCCGGCCGGGCTACGAGTGAACGTTACTGGACACCGCACTAGGCTGGGCCGGGTGAAGGCCCGTCCCCCGTACCCCCGCACCCGCCGCCTCCGGGCGGCGCTCGCGGCGTCCTGCGCCGCGCTGCTGCTGGGCACCGCCGGTTGCGCCTTCGGCGAGCCCGCGCCGGATCCGGCGGGGGAGCCGCCGAACCTCCCGACGCCGTCGGCCACGGCCGGCCCGGGCGGTGCCGGTCAGCAGGTGGTGGCCACGGTGCTGGCGAAGGGGCTGCGGGTGCCGTGGGCCGTGGCGTTCCTGCCCGACGGCGCCGCGCTGGTCACCGAGCGGGACAGCGGACGGATCCTCCAGGTCGGCCCCGGCTCCGGGCCGGAGGGGTTGACCGTCACCGTCGTGCAGACCGTGCCGGACGTGGCCGCCGGCGGCGAGGGCGGGCTGCTGGGCATCGCGGTCTCCCCGTCCTACGCCCGCGACCGCACGGTCTTCGTGTACTACACCACCGCCCGGGACAACCGGATCGCCCGGCTGCAGCTCGGCGGGCGGCCCACGCCGATCCTCACCGGCATCCCGGCCGCCGGGATCCACAACGGCGGCGGGCTCGCCTTCGGCCCGGACGGCAGCCTGTACGCCAGCACCGGTGACGCCGGCCGGCAGGTGAACGCCCAGGACCGGAAGAGCCTCGGCGGCAAGATCCTCCGAATCACCCAGGACGGCAAGCCGGCGGCCGGCAATCCCTTCCCCGGGTCGCCGGTCTGGTCGCTGGGGCACCGCAACGTCCAGGGCTTCGCCTGGGACTCCGTCAAGCGGATGTACGCCGTCGAGTTCGGCCAGAACACCTGGGACGAGATCAACCAGATCACCCGGGGCGGCAACTACGGCTGGCCGCAGGTCGAGGGACGCGCCGGCGACAAGCGGTACGCCGACCCGATCGTGCAGTGGGACACCTCGGATGCCTCCTGCTCGGGCCTCGCGGTGGCCGAGCGGTCGCTGGTCACCGCGTGCCTGCGCGGCCAGCGGCTCTGGCTGGTCGAGCTGACCGACACGGGCACCGTGCTCGGCCAGCCCCGCGAGCTGCTGACCGGGAAGTATGGTCGGTTGCGGGCCGTGGTCACCGCACCGGACGGGTCGCTCTGGGTCACCACCTCGAACCGGGACGGGCGGGGCCAGCCGGCGCCGGAGGACGACCGCATCCTGCGGCTGGTCTTCGCTGGCGGCGGGGCCGGACGCAGCTGACGCGCCGGCTTCTCCCGGGTTTGCCAAGATCCGTCAACGGGCAGGTCAGAATTTCAGCATGGACGGCCAGGAGAACGAGCAGGGCGACACCGGGGGCGAGGGCACCCCGGCGACCGGACGTGCCCGGCGCTGGGCGAGCTGGCCGCGGCGTACCGGACGGTCGGGTCGCAACCGCTGGCTGCGCCGGCTCGGCGTGGCGCTGGCCGTCCTGGCGGTCGCCCTGGGCGGGGTGGTCGCCGGCACGTACGCCGGTGGGCACGTCGGCACCGACATCGGGCCGTTCCGGGCGCAGCTCAACCTGAGTCCGTCGCTGCACGGCGGCACCACCGTCGACGTCCCGCCGCTGGGCGCGCTGCTGCTGAACAGCCACGACGGGCCGACCTACCTCACCGTCCGGCTGGGCGCGCTGGACCAGCGGCGGACCGAGGCGCTGATCGACGACCCGGCGAGCATCAGCCGGGCCAGCCAGTCCGCTGTCACCGACGTCCGGGCCGGGGTGATGCGCCTGGGTTTGAAGACGCTGGGCGCGGCGGTGCTGGCCACCCTGCTGCTGGCGGGGCTGGTCTTCCGCGACACCCGGCGGACGGCCTGGGCCGGCGGGCTGGCCCTGGTGATCACGGCTGGCAGCCTCGGGCTGGCCGGCGCGACCATGCGCCCGCAGGCGATCGAGGAGCCCCGGTACGAGGGGCTGCTGGTCAACGCCCCGGCGATCGTCGGTGACGCGCGTCGGATCGCCAACGACTACACGAAGTACGCCGAGCAGCTCCAGCGGCTGGTGGGCAACGTCAGCCAGCTCTACACCACCGTCTCGGCGCTGCCCGTGTACGAGCCGGCGCCCGGCACCACGCGGGTGCTGCACGTCTCGGACATGCACCTCAACCCGACGGGGTGGCAGCTGATCCGGACGGTGGTGGAGCAGTTCGGCATCGACGTGGTGATCGACACGGGCGACATCACCGACTGGGGCAGCGAGCCGGAGGCGTCCTTCGTCGGCTCGATCGGTCTGCTCAAGAAGCCGTACGTCTACATCCGGGGCAACCACGACTCGGCGAGGACGGCTGCGGCGGTGGCCCAGCAGCCGAACGCGATCGTGTTGGACAACTCGACGACCACGGTGGCCGGGCTGACCGTCGCCGGGATCGGCGACCCCCGGTTCACCCCGGACAAGAACACCTCACCGGCGGGCAGCGGCCTGACGAAGCAGGTGGCCGACCAGGTGATCGGCGCCGGCGAGCAGCTCGCCACCACCGTCACCGGCTCGCCGCGGCCGGTGAACATCGCGCTGGTGCACGACCCGGCGTCGGCCGGGCCGCTCTCCGGCACCTGCCCGCTGGTGCTGGCCGGGCACACCCACGCCCGGCAGGTGTCCAAGCTGCCGCAGGTGCCGGGAAAGCAGCAGACGCAGCTGTTTGTGGAGGGCTCCACCGGCGGGGCGGGGCTGCGCGGGCTGGAGGGCGAGAAGCCGACTCCGCTGTCGATGTCGGTGCTCTACTTCGACCAGCAGAAGCTGCTCCAGGCGTACGACGACATCACCGTGGGCGGAACGGGGCAGGCGCAGGTCAACCTGGAGCGGCACGTGATCAAGGACCCGGCACAGGGCGCCTCCGTGCCGGTCACCCCGACCCCGACCCGCGGCGGGCCTGAGTCGGCCAGCCCGAGCCCGACCCGCTGACCCAGCCGTCCGTGCGTCCCGGCGCCGGATTCCGGGGAGGGATCGGCTACCCCGGCGCGCGTCACTCTCCGCGCCGGTCAACCGGGGCCAGGGGTGTCACCTCGCCGCCTTTGCTCTGCTGCAGCGGAGGCAACAGTCACCCGCGGTCACCGGACGCCGGCGAGAAGCTTTCGCAGCTCGGGAATGATGTTGCCGGGAGTGAAGCAGAGCAAAGGGGCGGGATGTGTCACCTCGGTCGCCGTCCGCCCTTCACCGTCGGTGAGGGTGACGACCGGTGACGCCGGGTGAGTGGCAGACGACGGCGACGGCGACGGCTCAGCGCAGCGACAGGGCCGCCAGTGCGGCGTTGACGATGCTGCCGGGCAGCAGATCGTGCAGCTCGTACAGCTCCTGCACGCTGCCGGACTGGCCGAACTCGTCCACCCCGAGCGGCACCGCCGGGGCGCCGAGGGCCGAACCGAGCCAGGCCATGGCGTGCGAGGCGGCGTCGTGCACGGTCACCACCGGCACCCGGTCGGCGAAGGCCGACCGCAGCGCGCCGGCCACGCTCGGCACGGTCGCCGTCCGGACGCCCTGACGCAGGGTCCGCTGCCAGGCCCGGTAGAGCCGGTCCAGCGAGGTGACGTCGACGACGTGCGCGGCCACCCCCTCCTCCGCCAGCTCCGCCGCCGCGGCGAGGACCTCCGGCAGCACCGCGCCGGAGGCGGCGAGCTGCACCACCGGGGCGTCCGCCAGATGGGGGTACGCCTGGTGCGCGTCCACCAGCCGGTACGCCCCGGCGACCACCTGCCGGCGCAGCACCGCGTCGCCGATCCGGGCCCGGGCGGCCTCGAACGGCGCCTGGTCGATCGGGCGGGTGCTGAGCCGGAAGTAGTACGCCCCGTCCTCCGCCGGCGCGGCGGTGGCGGCCGGCGCGGACCCACCGGCGATCTGGCCGAGCGCGTCGCAGAGCAGCCAGTCCAGGCTGCCCGCGTACGCGGGCTCGAGGAAGGTGACGCCGGGCAGCTCCAGGCCCACCGAGGCGGTGATGGTGGACTGGTGGGCGCCGCCCTCCGGAGCGAGGGTGATGCCGGACGGGGTGCCGGCCACCACGAACCGGGAGCCGGAGTAGGTGCCGTAGAGGAACGCGTCCAGGCCGCGCAGCACGAACGGGTCGTAGACCGTGCCGACCGGCAGCAGCGGCTGCCCCGACAGGTCCCACGACAGGCCGAGCTGGCCCAGCAGCAGGAACAGGTTCATCTCCGAGATGCCCAGCTCGATGTGCTGGCCCGCCGGGCTCTCCGTCCAGCGCAGCATCCGGTCCTCGGTCCAGGAACGCTGCTCGGTGGGGGCGAAGACGCCGGTCTTGTTGATGAACCCGGCGAGGTTGGTGGAGGTGGCCACGTCCGGCGCGGTGGTCACCAGGTAGGGGGCGACGGCGGGATCGCGGGCCAGGTCGACCAGCACCCGGCCGAAGACCTCCTGGGTGGAGACCGGCTTGTTCACGCGTACCTTGGTGGTTTCCGGGACGGTGACCCCGAGCGACCGCTCGCGGGGCGCGCGGGACAGTGCCTCCCGACGCTCGCCGGCCAGGATGCCCGCCGGGGACGCCGGGTCGAGGCGGTCCCACTCGGTCTCCGGCGTGAGGCCCTGCGCGGCGCGCAGCGTGTCGACCTGCTCGGTGCTGAGCAGCGCCGAGTGGTTGCGCGGGTTGCCGGCGATCGGCAGACCCCACCCCTTGACCGTGTACGCGAAGACCACGCTGGGCCGGTCGGTGACCGCGTCGCACTGGGCGTACGCGTCGAGCATCGCCTGCAGGTCGTGCCCGCCCAGGTCGGTGACCAGCGGGCCCAGCTCGTCGTCCGGAACGTCCGCGACGAAGGCGGACACCTCGGCCGGCGCGCCGTCGAGGAACTGCTTGCGCAGGGCCGGCCCGGCCAGCCCGAACAGCGACTGGTACTGCTCGTTCGGCATCCGGTCGATCCAGTCGCGCAGCGCCGCGCCGCCCGGCCGGGCGTACGCCTCGGCGAGCTTGCGGCCGTACTTGACCTCGACGACGTGCCAGCCGGCCGCCTCGAACTGGCCGCGCCACTGGTTGATCCGGATGCCCGGGACAACCCGGTCGAGGGACTGGCGGTTGAAGTCGACCAGCCACATCACGTTGCCCAGGCCGGTGGTCGCCGGGTCGGCGACGGCCTCCCAGATGTTCCCCTCGTCCAGCTCCGCGTCGCCGATCAGCGCCACGAACCGGGAGTGCGGCCGGGCGCCGAAGTGCGCGTCGACGTACCGCCGGGTGACCGCGGCGAACAGCGGCGCGGCCGCGCCGAGGCCGACCGAGCCGGTGGAGAAGTCCACCTCGTCCGGGTCCTTGGTCCGCGACGGGTACGACTGGAGGCCGCCGCGCGCCCGCAGCTTCGGCAGGTACGACCGGTCCAGGTTGCCCAGCAGGTACTGGATGGCGTGGAAGACCGGCGAGGCGTGCGGCTTGACCGCGACCCGGTCCTCGGCGTCCAGGTGGGCGAACCAGAGTGCGGTCATGGCGGTGACCAGCGAGGCGCTGGACGCCTGGTGGCCGCCGACCTTCACCCCGTCGCCGGCGTTCCGGTCGTGGTTGGCGGCGTCCACGATGCGGGTGGCGAGCCAGAGCAGCCGCCGCTGGATGTCGTCGAGGACGTCGAGGTCGTGCTGGTTCACGGTGACTCCATCCGGGCGTCGCCGTTGACGCCCTCGCGAGGGGTGGCGCGGGTCGCGCGCGTACTCGGGGGAAGCGGGAAGGCCGCCGCCGGGTTGCGACGGCGGCCTTCTCCGGGTGGGCTCAGCCCTGGGCGCCGAGGCGCTCCAGGATCAGCTCGCGGACGGTCTTGGCGTCGGCCTGGCCACGGGTGGTCTTCATGACCGCGCCGACCAGCGCGCCGGCCGCGGCGACCTTGCCGCTGCGGATCTTGTCCGCGACGGCCGGGTTGGCGGCGATCGCCTCGTCGACGGCGGCGGTGAGCGCGCCGGTGTCGGAGACGACCTCCAGGTGGCGGTTGGTCATGATCTCGGTCGGCGAGCCCTCGCCGGCCACCACGCCCTCCAGCACGGTACGGGCCAGCTTGTCGTTGAGCTTGCCGGCGTCGACCAGGCCCTGCAGCTCGGCGACCTGCGCCGGGGTGGCACCGATGTCGACCAGTTCCACGCCGGTCTCGTTGGCCCGCCGGGACAGCTCACCCAGCCACCACTTACGGGCGGCGGCCGGGGTGGCGCCGGCGGCGACGGTGGCCTCGATCAGCTCGACCGCGCCGGCGTTGAGCACCGACTGCATGTCCGCCTCGGACAGGCCCCACTGCTCCTGGAGCCGGCGGCGGTGCAGCCGGGGCAGCTCCGGCAGGGCGGCCTTCAGCTCGGCCACCCAGGCGGTGTCCGGGGCGAGCGGAACCAGATCCGGCTCCGGGAAGTACCGGTAGTCGGTGGCGGTCTCCTTGGACCGGCCGGGCCGGGTGTCGCCGGTGTCCTCCTGGAAGTGCCGGGTCTCCTGGGTGATCCGGCCGCCCGCGTCGAGCACCGCGGCCTGCCGCAGGATCTCCGAGCGCACCGCCCGCTCCACCGAGCGCAGCGAGTTGACGTTCTTGGTCTCGGTGCGGGTGCCCCACTCCTCGCCCGGCAGATTGAGGGAGGTGTTGACGTCGCAGCGCAGCGAGCCCTCCTCCATCCGGACGTCGGAAACACCTAGCGAGCGGAGCACGTCGCGCAGCTCGGTCACGTACGCGCGGGCCACCTCGGGCGCGAGCGCGCCGGTGCCGGGAACCGGCCTGGTGACGATCTCGACCAGCGGGATGCCGGCCCGGTTGTAGTCGACCAGCGACTCGGTCGCGCCGTGGATGCGACCGGTGGCGCCACCGACGTGCAGCGTCTTACCGGTGTCCTCCTCCAGGTGCACCCGCTCGATGTCGATCCTCACCAGCTCGCCGTTGACCTCGACGTCCAGGTACCCGTCGAAGCAGAGCGGCTCGTCGTACTGGCTGATCTGGAAGTCCTTCGGCATGTCCGGGTAGAAGTAGTTCTTCCGGGCGAACCGGCACCACTCGGCGATCGAGCAGTTCAGCGCCAGGCCGATCCGGATCGTCGCCTCGATGGCCGCCTTGTTGGCCACCGGCAGCGAGCCGGGCAGGCCCAGGCAGACCGGGCAGACCCGGGTGTTCGGCTCGCCGCCGAAGTCGGTCGGGCAGCCGCAGAACATTTTGGTGTTCGTGCCCAGCTCGACGTGGGTCTCCAGGCCGATCACCGGTTCGTAGCGCGCGACGACCTCGTCGTACGCGGGCAGTGTCGTCGTCATCTGAGCTCCTGCCTCACAGTGCCGGTGGGGTGAAGGTGCCGACCACGGACTCCAGCGCGGCGGCGACCCGGTACATCCGGTCGTCGGCCATCGTCGGGGCCATGATCTGCAGGCCGACCGGGAGCCCGTCGGAGAGGCCGCACGGCACCGAGATGCCCGGGCCGCCGTACAGGTTGGTCGGGATGGTGAACAGGTCGGCCAGGTACATCTGGTACGGGTCCGACGTGCGCGCGCCGATCGGGAACGCCACGAACGGGGTGGTCGGCGAGATCAGCGCGTCGACCTGCTCGAAGGCGGCGGTGAAGTCCCGGGTGATCAGCGTACGGACCTTCTGCGCCTGGCCGTAGTAGGCGTCGTAGTAGCCCGACGAGAGGGCGTACGTGCCGAGCATGATGCGGCGCTTGACCTCGGGGCCGAAGCCGGCCTCCCGGGTCAGCGACATGACCTCCTCCAGCGACCGGTTGCCGTCGTCGCCGACCCGCAGGCCGAACCGGACTCCGTCGAACCGGGCCAGGTTGGAGGAGCACTCGCTCGGCGCGATCAGGTAGTACGCCGGCAGTGCGTACTTGAAGTGCGGGCAGGACACCTCGACGATGTCGGCGCCCAGCTTGGCCAGCGCGTCCACCGACTCGCGGAACGCGGCCATCACGCCCGGCTCAGCGCCCTCGCCGGTGAGCTCCTTGACGATGCCGAGCTTCACGCCGGTCAGGCCGCCGGTGGCGCCGAGCTTCGCGGCGGCCACCACGTCCGGCACCGGCTGCGGGATGGAGGTCGAGTCGCGCGGGTCGTGGCCGCCGATGACCTGGTGCAGCAGCGCGGCGTCCAGCACTGTACGGGCACACGGGCCGGGGGTGTCCAGCGACGAGGAGAACGCCACCAGGCCGTACCGGGAGGTGCCGCCGTAGGTGGGCTTCGCGCCGACGGTGCCGGTGACCGCGCCGGGCTGGCGGATCGAGCCGCCGGTGTCCGAGCCGATCGCCAGCGGCGCCTCGTACGCGGCCAGCGCGGCGGCGCTGCCGCCACCCGAGCCGCCCGGGATCCGGTCCAGGTCCCACGGGTTGTGAGTCGGGCCGTACGCGGAGTATTCGGTGGAGGAGCCCATGGCGAACTCGTCCATGTTGGTCTTGCCGAGCATCACCGTGCCGGCGTCGCGCAGCCGCTGCACGATGGTCGAGTCGTACGGCGGGCGCCAGCCCTCCAGGATCTTCGACCCCACGGTGGTCGGCACGCCCTTGGTGGTGAGCACATCCTTCACCGCGACCGGCACGCCGGCCAGCGGGCCGAGCTCCTCGCCGGCGGCCCGGCGCTCGTCCACCTTCGCGGCGGCGGCCAGCGCACCCTCGGAGTCGACGTGCAGGAAGGCGTGCACCCGGTCGTCGACGGCGGCGATCCGGTCCAGGTGGGCCCGGGTGACCTCGACGGCGGAGGTCTCCCCGCCAGCCACCAGGCCGGCGATCTCCGTCGCGGTCATTCTGGTCAGGTCACTCATGAGGCCACATCCTCGTCCAGGATCCGCGGGACGCGGAACCGCTGCTGATCGGCGTCGGGCGCGCCGGACAGCGCCTCCTCCGGGGTCAGCCCGGGCACCACCACGTCCTCGCGGAGCACGTTGGTCAGCGGCACCGAGTGGGAGGTCGGCGGGATGTCCGCCGCGGCGACCTCACCGACCTGGGCGACCGACTGGAGGATCACGTCGAGCTGGCCGGCGAAGGTGTCCAGCTCCTCCTCCGTGACGGCGAGCCGCGACAGTCGCGCCAGGTGCGCGACCTCCTCGCGGGAGATGGCGGCCATCGGTGCCCCCTTCGTGGCTGTCCTGCTGCGTCTGGTGTGCCGGTCGCGCGCTCGCGGTGGAGATGACGCGCGGTGACCGGAGCGAGTCTATTGTCCTGCGCTCGCGCCGACGCCTCCGACTCCCCCTCCACCCGCCGGCCCGGGCGGCGCTGCCCGTCCGGGTGGCTCGCTCACCGGGCCGGCCGGCGGGGCACCTCCGCGTCCGCGGTCACCGCCGGGCGCACCGGCCGGTACCGGGCCAGCCAGGCGGCCAGTTCCTCGGCCGGCATGGGCCGGGCGTAGAACCAGCCCTGCGCCACGTCGCAACCGGCCGCGTGGAGCAGCCGCCAGGTCCGCTCGTCCTCCACGCCCTCGGCCACCACCCGCAGCCCCAGCGCCGCGGCCAGCTCGATCATCGAGCGGACGATCGCCGCGTCGTCGGGGTCGTCGGCCATCCCGAGCACGAACGACCGGTCCACCTTCACCTCCGACAGCGGCAGCCGACGCAGGTGCTGCAGCGACGAGTAGCCGGTGCCGAAGTCGTCCAGCGCGATCCCCACCCCGATCCGGTGCAGCTGGGAGATGCTGGCCAGCACCCGTCGGGGGTCGGCCATCAGCGCCCCCTCGGTGATCTCCACCTGCAACCGGTCCGGTCGGACGCCGTACCGGGCGAGCCGGTCGGCGATCTGGTCGGCGATCTCCCCGGTGTGCAGGTCGCGGACGCTGACGTTCAAGGCGGCCCGCATGGCGATCCCGGCCGCCGACCACTTGGCCAACTGCTCGACCACGTCGTCCACCACACGGCGGGTGAGCAGCCGCATCACCGCGCTCTGCTCGGCGACCTGGATCAGCTCCCCCGGGTCGACCATGCCACGGCGTGGGTGCCACCAGCGCAGCAGCGCCTCCACCCCGACGACCTCTCCGGTGGCGATGGCGATCTGCGGCTGGTAGTACATGGTGATCTCGCCCGCGTCCCCGGCCGGATCCTCGTCCCGCCCGGGCACGGCACGGTCCCGGGTGGCAGCCACGGTGTCCGTCGGCGCGGCGTCCGTGGGCACGGCAGGCGGCCGCTCGGCATCCGGCGGCGCGGCATCCGGGGCGAAGCCGACAGCCTCCTCCGCCACGGTCGACCGGGCCGCCCGGCGACGGATCGGGTCGGCGCGGGTGACGATCTGGTTGATCAGCTCGTCGTCGTGCCGGACCTCCGGCCGCTCCCGCCGCCGCCGGAAGCGCCACCGCCTCGGCTCGGCGCCGCCGCGCGGCTCGGCGGTGGCACGCCCGCCGACCGCCGCTGGCAGCGCCGCACCGGCGGAGAGCGCGGCCCCGTCGCCGCCGCGCGGCCCTACCGGATCGGGCACCGCCGGCCCCGATTCGAGTACGCGGCGCAGGTCGGCCAGGAGACTCAGCCGCTCCGCGGAGTTGTGGTCGGACTCGGCGGCGTAGACGGCGACGGTGTCGTTGCGGTGCTTGGCGTCGTACATCGCCACGTCGGCGTGGCGCATCAGGGTGGCGAAGTCCTCACCGTGCTCCGGGAAGAGGGCGATGCCGATCGAGCCGCCGACGTCCAGCGGCAGGCCGTCCAGGGAGACCGGCTCGGCGAGCGCGGCGGCCACCCGGTCGGCCAGCGCCCGGGCCTCCTCGGTGCCGGTCAGCCCGGGGACGACGATGGCGAACTCGTCTCCGCCGAGCCGGGCGACGAGGTCACCGTCGCGGACCACGGCGGTGAGCCGGGCGCTCACCTCGACCAGCAGCCGGTCCCCCACCGCGTGCCCGAGGGCGTCGTTGACGTGCTTGAACCGGTCCAGGTCGATGAGCAGCAGGGCGAGGTGCGGGTCGGGCAACCCCCGGGCGGTCCGCTCGGCGTGCAGGTGCACCTGCTCGGCCACCTCGGCCAGCAGCGCCTTGCGGTTGGGCAGCCCGGTGAGCGGATCGAGCGCGGCGAGCTGCTCCTGCTCGGCGGAGAGCCGGGCCATCCGGTAGACCGCGAAGAGCGGCACCAGCACCAGCGGGATCAGCGCCGCGCTGGCCCGGGCGGCGGCGACCAGCACCGGGGCGAGCAGCAGCAGCGAGCCGGTGGAGAGCAGCTCGTATGCCAGGCCGAGCCGGACGCTGGGCCACCAACGGTCCCCGAAGCGCAGCCGGATCGCGCTGCTGACCAGTCCGTAGTTCACCGCGAACCAGGCGGCGGTGGCGCCGCCGACGGCCGCGACATCCGTCCAGTGCAACCGACCGCCGTCGAAGATGGCGCCCGGGCCGAGCCGGATGATCCCGTACGCGGCGCCGAGGGCGCAGGCGTACTGGGCGGCGTTGAAGCTGGTACGCCACGGAGTGTGCCCCATCCGCCAGCCGGAGACGGCCACCGCGACCGCCTGCACGGCGACCGCCGGGCCCAGCCCCCAGCCGAGCAGGATGGCGAAGGTGAAGCAGGTCGACGGGAAGACCGCCGAGGACTGCCGGCGGCCGGGCGGCACGAAGGGACGGGCGTCGCAGGCGACGGCGAGCGCCGCCATGGTCCAGAAGGCCGCCGGCAGGTCGGGCAGCCGTTCGGGCAGCCCGGCCAGCGGCCCGGCCGAGAGCAGCACGGCGAGGGCGATGACCGCGGCGACGAAGCCGAAGAAGGGCGCCACCCGTCCGGGCGGGACGGAGTTACGCGGATCGGCGGCCCCCATCGCACCTCCCGGGATCGGTGGTGGCGCGCTCCGCTCACACGCCGTGCACCAATGAAACGCCCTCGGTCCCGGTTTCCCCGACACGACAGTCACGAATCGGTCGTAGTCGTAATTAAGTTGGTATACGCCGCGAGGCCGCTCGCCCGGCGTCACTCCTCGGTGCGGGCGACCTCCCGGGCCGCGTCCGGGCCGGCCTCCAGCAGCACCCGGAAGCCCTCCTCGTCCAGCACGGCCAGCTTCAGGCTGGCCGCCTTGTCCGCTTTGGAACCCGGGTTGTCGCCGACCACCACGAAGCTGGTCTTCTTGGAGACCGAGCCGGTCACCTTGCCGCCCCGGCTCTGGATCGCCTCCGATGCCTGGTCCCGGCTGAACCCGGCGAGGGTGCCGGTCACCACCACGGTGAGCCCCTCCAGCGGGCGCGGCCCCTCGTCCACCGCCTCCTCGGCCATCCGTACGCCAGCCTCGGCCCACTTGCGCACCACCTCGCGGTGCCAGTCGACGGCGAACCACTCCTTGATGCTGGCGGCGATGGTCGGCCCGACACCGTCCACCGAGGACAGCTCCTCCTCGCCGGCGGCGTCGATGGCGTCGATCGAGCGGAAGTGCCGGGCGAGGGCCTGCGCCGCGGTGGGGCCGACGTGCCGGATGGAGAGCGCGACCAGCACGCGCCACAGCTCGCGCTCCTTCGCCACGGCGAGGTTGTCGAGCAGTTTGATGGCGTTGCTGCCCAGGCTGCCGTCCTTGTTGACGAAGAACGGCGAGCGGGACAGCTGCTCGGCGTCGAGCTGGAACAGGTCGCCCTCGTCGGCGATGATCTGCGCGTCGAGCAGGGCGGCGGCCCCCTTGTAGCCGAGCACCTCGATGTCGAAGGCACCCCGGCCGGCCAGGTGGAAGACCCGCTCCCGGAGCTGGGCCGGGCAGCTGCGGCTGTTGGGGCAGCGGATGTCGATGTCGCCCTCCTTCGCCGGGGCGAGCGGGGTGCCGCAGGCCGGGCAGGTGGTGGGCATGACGAACGGGCGGGCGTCGGCGGGCCGCAGGTCGACCACCGGGCCCAGCACCTCGGGGATGACGTCGCCGGCCTTGCGCAGCACCACCGTGTCGCCGATCAGCACCCCCTTGCGCTCGACCTCGCGGGCGTTGTGCAGGGTGGCCAGGGCGACCGTGGAGCCGGCCACCCGGATCGGTTCCAGCACGGCGAACGGGGTGACCCGGCCGGTCCGCCCGACGTTGACGTCGATGTCGAGCAGCTTGGTGGTCACCTCCTCCGGGGGGTACTTGAAGGCGATCGCCCAGCGGGGCGCCCGGCTGGTCGAGCCGAGCCGGCCCTGGATGGAGACCGGGTCGACCTTGACCACCACGCCGTCGATCTCGTGCTCGACGTCGTGCCGGTGCTGCGCGTAGTAGGCGATGTACTCCGCCACGCCGGTCAGGTCGGGCACCACCCGCCACCGGTCGCTGGTCGGCAGCCCCCACGCCCGCAGCGCCGCGTACGACTCGGACTGGGCCGCCGGTTGGAAGCCCTTGCGGGCGCCGATGCCGTGCACCACCAGGCGCAGCGGCCGGGAGGCGGTGATCCGCGGGTCCTTCTGCCGCAGGCTGCCGGCGGCGGCGTTGCGCGGGTTGGCGAACGGGGCCCTGCCCTGCTCGACCAGGCCGGCGTTGAGGTCGGCGAAGGCGGCGACCGGGAAGTAGATCTCGCCACGCACCTCGAGGAACTCGGGCACGTCGGGGAAGTCGTCGGTGCCGGTCAGCTTCGTCGGCACGTCGCGGATGCTGCGGACGTTGGCGGTGACGTCCTCGCCGGTGCGCCCGTCGCCGCGGGTGGCGGCCCGGACCAGCCGGCCGCGCTCGTAGCTGAGGTTGATCGCCAGGCCGTCGACCTTCAGCTCGCAGAGGTACGGCACCGATCCGCCGGCGTCCCGCTCGACCCGCTCGGCCCAGGCGGCCAGCTCCTCGTCGGCGAAGGCGTTGTCCAGCGAGAGCATCCGCTCGGCGTGGGTGACCGGGGTGAAGTCGGTGGAGAAGGTGCCGCCGACCCGCTGGGTCGGCGAGTCGGGGGTGCGCAGCCCGGGGAACTCCGCCTCCAGCGCCTCCAGCTCGCGCAGCTGCTGGTCGAACTCGGCGTCGGAGACGGTCGGCGCGTCGAGGACGTAGTAGCGGTACTGGTGCTCGGTGAGCTCCTGGCTCAGCGTGGCGTGCCGCTCCCGGACCTCCGGGGTCGGCTCGGCGCCCGCCGCCGCCTCCTGCGCGGGGCTGACCTGCTGGGGAATCGCTTCCTCGGACACCCTGCCGCCTTCGGACACCGCTGTCGACCTCCCGTGATCGTGCTCCCCCCGCACGGTAGCGGTCGGGTCGGACAATCGTCCCGCCACCCGCCCTGACCAGGTTCGTCGGCCCCGCCCCGCCCCCGTCGCGCCGACGGGCGCGGCGGCCGGGGGCGTGCGAGGATCGCCGGGCGGCGGCGGGGTGCGCCCGCCGGCGGGCGAGAGGCAGGGGTACGGATGCCGGAGTGGGTGCTCTGGGCGGCGGCGATCGTGCTGGCCGTCGCGGCCGGCTGGCTGTGGGGCGAGTGGCGCCGCCGGGCCGCCGGGCCGGCGTCCG